>NZ_JALPKQ010000097.1:0-3543 GCF_051383655.1 Geodermatophilus sp. CPCC 205761 | reverse complement strand
CCGACGAGGCACTCAGCTCCTCCGACGACGCCGCCACCGCATCCGCCGACCCGGCCACCGCCGCCAGCACCCCGCGCAGGTCGGCCACCGCGGCGTCGATGGCGGCGGCCGCTCGACCCACCTCATCGTCCCGATGCACCCCGGTGCTGCGGGTGAGATCCCCACCGGCCATGGCCCGCGCGACCGAGACGACCGCGTCGAGGGGCCGCACGATGCGGCGTGCCACAGCCAGTGCGGCGCCCAGGACCAGCAGAGCCCCCGCCACGACGATGGCGATCATGGTCCAGCGGGTGCGTGTCTCCTGCGCCGCGGCGGCGTCGGTCGCCATGACGACCCGCTCCTGCAGCGACTCCTTGAGCTCGGTCGTCAGCGTGATGATCTCGAAGTAGATGGCGTAGCCGTCACCCAGGATCAGCTCGTCTGCGGCGTTCTTGCCCATCGGCGTGTTCTGCGCGTAGAGGGCGACCACCTGGTCGTCCACGGCGAAGAAGTCGTCCCACTTCGTCGCGATCTCGTCGTAGACGGTGGCCTCCTCGGCCGTCAGGACCTCGCGCGGCATGGCCTCCAGCTCGTCGCGGAGCCGGTCGCTGACGTCGAGGAAGCCGGCCCGGTTGGCGCTGTCCGGGGCCACCGCCTGCAGCGCCCCGACCCGGCTGGCGTCCCAGGCGTACGCCGTCTGCCAGCCGCTGACATCGGCGTTGAAGAACTCCATCGCCTGGGAGTGACCCAGGGCGTCGTTCAGCGCGGCGACCTCCTGCCGCGTGGACCCGGCGCCCCCGAGGCCGGCCAGCCCGGAGCCGCCGACGGCGATGGCGGCGGCCATGCCGGCGGCGCCGACGGCCAGGATCGAGCCGCGGACACCGATGCGGGAACGGCGGGCGGGTGTGCTGGTGTCCATGACGGAAATTCACTTCCTACGGGAACGGGGGGAGAACCTCGGACAGTGCCGGATGCGGCTCTCCACAGGACGATGCGTCAGACGCTAGAGGGCGTGGAAAGGTTGGACACACAGTTCACGGGCGTGTCGCGCCGCACCTCGGAGAAATGCTGGTGACCGTTCTGGACGCACCGCCGAATCGACATGGTGACGCATTCCCCGCCCGGGGGCGCACAATGGATGAGGGCGCCCGGGGAATGGCCGGGCGCCCTCTCCCGTGGGCAGCGCTCAGTAGGTGAAGCGGGCGACGCTGGTGCGCAGGTCGGCGGCCATCCGGGACAGCTCGTCGACGGCGCTGCGCGTCTGCGTCAGGGCCTGCGTCGTGGAGTCGGCGGCAGAGGACACCCCGGTGATGTTCACCGCGATCTCCCCCGTGCCGCCGGCGGCCTCCGCGACCGAGCGCGACATCTCGCTGGTGGTCGCGGTCTGCTCCTCCACCGCCGAGGCGATGGTGGTCTGCCGGTCGGAGATCTGCGCGACGATCGTGCTGATCTCGTCGATGGCCGCCACCGCCGCGGTGGTGTCGCCCTGGATCGCCTGCACCCGCCGGGCGATGTCCTCGGTCGCCTTCGCCGTCTCCTGCGCCAGCTCCTTGACCTCGTTGGCCACCACCGCGAAGCCCTTGCCGGCCTCCCCGGCCCGGGCCGCCTCGATGGTGGCGTTCAGCGCGAGCAGGTTGGTCTGCTCGGCGATGCTGGTGATCACCTTCACCACGTTGCCGATCTCCGCCGAGGAGTCGCCGAGCTTGGCCACCGTCGCCGTCGTGTTCGCCGCGGCGTCCACCGCACGGGCGGCCACCTGGCTGGCCTCGGCCGCGTTGCTGGCGATCTCCCGGATCGACGCACCCATCTCCTCGGCGCCGGCGGCCACGGTCTGCACGTTCCGCGAGACCTCCTCCGCCGCGGAGGCCACCACGCCCGACTGCGCCGAGGTCTCCCCCGCGGAGGCCGCGATCTGCGCCGACGACGCCGACAGCTCCTCCGAGGACGCGGCGACCGCGTCGGCGGAGGCGACCACCGAGGCGAGCACGTCGCGCAGCCCGGCCTGGGCGGCGTCGAGCGCGGCGGCCATCCGGCCCAGCTCGTCGTCGGACTCGACGTCGGTGACGACCGTCAGATCCCCACGGGCCATGGCCTCGGCGGTGCGCTGGACCGAGCGCACCGTGCCCACCAGCCGGCGCACGACGACGACCGTCGCGGCGGCGGCCAGCAGGACGCTGAGCAGCGCGGTCACCAGCAGCGTGGTGATCGCGGCGCCCGCCTCCCGCTCGGTCTCGGCATTGCGGGCGGCGGCCTCGGCGGACTGTGCCACGCCCTCCTGCTCGAGGGCGTCGGCGATCTCGGTGAGGAGCGGGCTGGACACCTCGCGGTAGAGCGCGGCGTAGCCGGCCAGGTCGCCGCGGTCGGCTGCGGGGAACAGCTGGGTGGCGTTGGACTCCAGGAACTCGGCGCGCGCCTCGAGGTAGGCGTCCATCGCGGCGCGGTCGATCACGAAGGCCTCGTACTCGGCCAGGGCGGCGTCGACGTCGGCCTGCTTCTCGTCCATCTCCCCGAGCAGCTCCAGGCGGCGCGCCGGGTCGGAGACGGCGTACTCGAGCACCCGTGCCCGGTGCGCGGCGGTGGCCCGCTGGACGGCGGACAGCGCGTTGAGCGGCTCGAGGTTCTCGGTGTAGATGCGCTCCTGGCTCTCCCGCATGTCGCCGATGCGGGAGACCGCGAGCACGTTGGTGGCCAGGACGACGACCGCCAGGAGGGCGACGACGGCACCGATCTTCACGCCGATCGGGCGGTCGGCGAACCAACCGCCACGTCGGCGGGAGGTGGTGGTGAGGGGCATGGCGGGGACTCCTGCTGGCGCGCTGGGAATGGGTCGAGGAATCGGCCGGCTCGGTGCACGGTCGCTACACACGAGAACGTAGATGGGCTCCACGACCCGAACGCGCACGCGATCTGTGTCGCGACCATTTTGCAATGTTGCGGAGAAGCCGGGTAGAATTGTCGACACCGCGGTGCGGTGACCATTCCCGGAGGCCGGCGGAAATGCGACGACCCCGGTCGCGCAGCCCCCCGCGGGGCCGCGCGACCGGGGTCGGTCGCCGTCGGAGCGGTCAGTACCTGAAGCGGGTCACCGAGGTGCGCAGATCGGTGGCCATGCGGGTCAGCTCCTCCACCGTGCTCCGGGTGCGGGTCAGCGCCCGCGTGGTCGCGCCCGCGGCGGCGGAGACCCCGGAGATGTTCGTCGCGATCTCCGTCGTCCCGCCGGCCGCCTCGGCCACCGACCGCGACATCTCGCTCGTGGTGGCGGTCTGCTCCTCCACCGCCGAGGCGATGGTGGTCTGCCGGTCGCTGATCTGCGCCACGATCGAGGAGATCTCCCCGATCGCGGTCACCGCCGCCGTGGTGTCGCCCTGGATGGCCTGCACCCGCCGGGCGATGTCCTCGGTCGCCTTGGCGGTCTCCTGCGCCAGCTCCTTGACCTCGTTGGCGACCACCGCGAAGCCCTTGCCCGCCTCGCCGGCGCGGGCGGCCTCGATGGTGGCGTTGAGCGCCAGCAGGTTGGTCTGCTCGGCGATCGAGGTGATCACCTTCACCACGTTGCCGATCTCG
>NZ_JALPKQ010000096.1:0-3735 GCF_051383655.1 Geodermatophilus sp. CPCC 205761 | reverse complement strand
CCCCGCCGACGGCGACGCGGACGCCGTGGCCGCGCCGGCAGCGAAGCGCCGCCGGCGCGTGCCCCGCCCGCCCGGCCGGCGCGGACCGCTCTGGCTGGCCGCCCTCGTGGCCGGCGCCATCGTCGCCGGCGTCCCCGCGGTCATGGGCGGCGGACCCGCCGAGATCAGCATCAGCGCCGCCGAGTACGGCCTGGGGGTCGCCTCCGACATCGGCCTCACCGGCGACATGGAGGACGCCGGCGTGCGCCGGGGCATCACCGAGGCCGAGGCCCAGGCCCGCCTCAGCGAGCTGGCCGCCTCCCGCGCCGCGCGCACGCCGACGACCGTGCGCCCCGTGGAGGGCGCCCGCCTCACCACCTGCTTCTGCATGCGCTGGGGCACGATGCACTACGGCATCGACCTCGCCGCGTCGCTCGGCACGCCCATCGCGGCGGCCACCGACGGCGTGGTCATCCGCGCCGGCCGGGCCTCCGGCTACGGCAACGCGGTCTACGTGCAGGACGCCGACGGCAACGTGCACGTCTACGGCCACATGCGCTACTACTCGGTGCGGGCCGGCGACATCGTCCACGCGGGCGACCAGATCGCCAAGGTCGGCAACGAGGGCCAGTCCACCGGGCCGCACCTGCACTACGAGATCCACCGCGGCGGCATGACCGGCCGGCCGATCGACCCCGAGGACTTCCTGGCGGAGCGCGGCGTCTCCGTGCCCTGAGCCCGGTCCGCGCCCTTCGCGGGCGTTCCTCGTGCACTGCGGGTCCTGCGCCACCGGCAGTGCGCGAGGAACCCCCGCAGCGGCGTCCCCCTCGTCGGAGCTAGAGCTTGACGAGGGGGGCGTAGCGCAGGACGAGGCGCTTGGTGCCGCCCGAGCCGAAGTCGACGGTCGCCTGGGCCTTGTCACCGGCGCCGTTGACCTCGACGACGGTGCCCAGCCCGAACGCGTCGTGGCTGACCCGGTCGCCCACCTCGACGGCGATGATCGCCCGGTTGCCCGCCCCGCCGCGCAGCCCGCCGGTGGACAGCCCGGTGGCGGCGACCCGCTGCTGCGCGGAGCGGTACCCGGTGCTCGGCGCCGGCGCCGGCTCCTTCCCCGCCCAGTGCACGGTGTCGCCCGGCAGCTCGTCGAGGAAACGGGACGGCGGGTTGTAGGCCGGCTGCCCCCAGCTGGTGCGCACCGTCGCCCGCGAGATGAACAGCCGCTGCTGCGCCCGCGTGATGCCGACGTAGGCCAGCCGACGCTCCTCCTCCAGCTCCCGCGGGTCGCCGAGCGCGCGCAGGTGCGGGAAGACGCCGTCCTCCATGCCGGTGAGGAAGACGACCGGGAACTCCAGGCCCTTCGCGGTGTGCAGGGTCATCATCGTGACCACGCCGGCGTCGTCCCCGGCCACGGGGATCTGGTCGGCATCGGCGACCAGGGACACCTGCTCGAGGAAGTCGGTGACCGAGCCGCCCGGGTTGGCCGCCTCGAACTCCGCGGCCACCGAGATGAGCTCGTTGAGGTTGTCGACCCGGCCCTCGTCCTGCGGGTCGGTGCTCGCCTGCAGCTCGGTGAGGTAGCCGGTGCGGTCGAGGATGCTCTCCAGCAGCGCGGCCGGCCCGGACCCGGTCTCCACCAGCCGCTCGAACTCCTCGAGCAGCGCGACGAACTCCTGGATGGCCTTGAGCGAGCGGGTGGCCAGGTCGGGGACCTCGGCGCAGCGGCGCAGCGCGGAGGCGAAGGCGATCCGCTCGCGGTCGGCGAAGGTCTCGACGCAGGACTCGGCGCGCTCGCCGATGCCGCGCTTGGGGGTGTTGATCACCCGGCGCAGGCTGACGACGTCGGCCGGGTTGGCGACCACCTTGAGGTAGGCCAGCGCGTCGCGGACCTCCTTGCGCTCGTAGAAGCGCACCCCGCCGACGACCTTGTAGGGCATGCCGACGCGGATGAACACCTCCTCGAAGACACGGGAGGCGTTGTTGGTCCGGTAGAAGACCGCTATGTCCTTGGGCTTCGCCGTGCCCTCGTCGACCAGGGCGTCGATCTGCTCGGCGACCCAGGCGGCCTCGTCGTGCTCGTTCTCGGCGACGTAGCCCTCGATCAGGTCACCGTCGCCGGCGTCGGTCCACAGGTTCTTCGGACGACGGCCGGTGTTCCTCGCGATGACCTGGTTGGCGGCCTTGAGGATGCGCTGGGTGGAGCGGTAGTTCTGCTCCAGCAGGATCGTCGTCGCCTCGGGGTAGTCCCGCTCGAACTCGTCGATGTTGCGGATCGTCGCGCCGCGGAAGGCGTAGATCGACTGGTCGGCGTCGCCCACCACGCACAGCTCGGCGGGGGGCACCGGGCCGGCGCCCGTGCCGACGAGCTCGCGCACCAGCACGTACTGCGCGTGGTTGGTGTCCTGGTACTCGTCGACCAGCACGTGGCGGAACCGGCGGCGGTAGTGCTCGGCGACGTCCGGGAAGGCCTGCAGCAGGTGGACCGTCGTCATGATCAGGTCGTCGAAGTCCAGCGCGTGCGCCTGGCGCAGCCGCTGCTGGTAGAGCCGGTAGGCCTCGGCGAGCACCTTCTCCGGCGCCGTGACCGGCGTGAACGACTCCTCGTCGATCAGCTCGTTCTTCAGGTTCGACACCTGCGCGGCCAGGCTGCGGCCCGGGTAGCGCTTGGCGTCGAGGTCCAGGTCGCGGGCGACCATCGTCATCAGCCGGACGGAGTCGCCCTGGTCGTAGATGGTGAACGACGACTTCAGCCCGAGCTTGCCCGCCTCGGCGCGCAGGATGCGCACGCACATCGAGTGGAACGTCGACACCCACATGGCCCGCGCCCGCGGGCCGACGAGGGCGGCGACGCGCTCCTTCATCTCCCCGGCGGCCTTGTTGGTGAAGGTGATCGCCAGGATCTCGCCCGGCTGCACGCTGCGGGCGCCGAGCAGGTAGGCGATCCGGTGCGCGAGCACGCGGGTCTTGCCGGAGCCGGCCCCCGCGACGATGAGCAGCGGCCCACCCTCGTGGACGACGGCCTGACGCTGGGGGCCGTTGAGCCCGGCGAGCATCCGGTCCAGCTCGCGCCCGATCGTGCCGGAGGCGGAACGCTGGAGTGCGGCGGTGCCGGGGAGGGCCTGCTGGACGCTGCTCATGACGACATCACTGTAAGCCGGTCGGGTGACGCTCCCGGGAGCCGTGGAACAGCCGCCACACCCGCCACTGCCGGGGAACCCGCTGGCGATCTCGTGTTCCGCTGTGGCAGACTCTCCGCCGTGCTCGCCGCCCTCAGCTTTTACTTCGGTCACCGGGATCCGGTGTCCGTCACCGCTGGCTGAGCACACGCCGCAACAGACGCCCCGGGCCCGAAGAGCCCGGGGCGTTTCTCGTTCCCGGGGTCCGACGGCCTCCCGCCCGCCCTGGAGGAACCACCGATGACCGCCACACTCCCCACCGCCCCCGACGCCGACGAGCGCATCGCCGAGCTCCGCGAGGAGATCGACGCGTGCGACACCGAGCTCATCCGGCTCGTCCAGCGCAGGCTGGCCGTGTCCCAGCAGATCGGTGAGCTCCGCCGCGCGGCGGGCGGCACCCGGCTCTCGCTGGCCCGCGAGCAGCAGGTGCTGGCCCGCTTCCAGGCCGAGCTCGGACCCGACGGCGCGACCCTCGCCATGATGCTGCTCCGCCAGGGCCGCGGCCGACTGTGAGCGCGAGCTAGTGCCGGGTCAGGCAACCTTCGCCTTCTTGATGGTGGAGGCGCGCTTGATGACCTTGCGG
>NZ_JALPKQ010000095.1:0-5372 GCF_051383655.1 Geodermatophilus sp. CPCC 205761 | reverse complement strand
GGGGTGGGGGGCGGTGCGTGCGTTCAGAACCGCACAGTGGACGCGTGACATCTCTTTTTCTGTTTTCCTGGGAAAGGGCAGGTTGGAGGTGTGTGGTCAAGCCCTCGGCCTGTTAGTACCGGTCAGCTGCACGCCTTGCGGCGCTTCCACTTCCGGCCTATCGACCCGCTGGTCTGGGCGGGGGCCTTACCCGGTTGACCCGGTGAGAGACCTCATCTTGAAGCGAGCTTCCCGCTTAGATGCTTTCAGCGGTTATCCCTGCCGAACGTAGCCAACCAGCAGTGCACCTGGCGGTACAACTGGCACACCAGAGGTTCGTCCGTCCCGGTCCTCTCGTACTAGGGACAGCTCTTCTCAAGTCTCTTACGCGCACGGCGGATAGGGACCGAACTGTCTCACGACGTTCTAAACCCAGCTCGCGTACCGCTTTAATGGGCGAACAGCCCAACCCTTGGGACCTACTCCAGCCCCAGGATGCGACGAGCCGACATCGAGGTGCCAAACCATCCCGTCGATATGGACTCTTGGGGAAGATCAGCCTGTTATCCCCGGGGTACCTTTTATCCGTTGAGCGACACCGCTTCCACCTGCCGGTGCCGGGTCACTAGTCCCAGCTTTCGCTCCTGCTCGACCCGTCGGTCTCACAGTCAAGCTCCCTTGTGCACTTGCACTCGACACCTGATTGCCAACCAGGCTGAGGGAACCTTTGGGCGCCTCCGTTACATTTTGGGAGGCAACCGCCCCAGTTAAACTACCCACCTGACACTGTTCCTGATCCGGATCACGGACCGAGGTTAGACATCCAATTCGACCAGAGTGGTATTTCAACGGCGACTCCATCCACACTGGCGTGCGGACTTCACAGTCTCCCACCTATCCTACACAAGCCGAACCGAACACCAATATCAAGCTGTAGTGAAGGTCCCGGGGTCTTTCCGTCCTGCCGCGCGTAACGAGCATCTTTACTCGTAGTGCAATTTCGCCGAGCCTGTGGTTGAGACAGCTGAGAAGTCGTTACGCCATTCGTGCAGGTCGGAACTTACCCGACAAGGAATTTCGCTACCTTAGGATGGTTATAGTTACCACCGCCGTTTACTGGCGCTTGAGTTCTGAGCTTCGCACCCCGAAGGGCACTAACCCGTCCCCTTAACGTTCCAGCACCGGGCAGGCGTCAGTCCGTATACATCGTCTTACGACTTCGCACGGACCTGTGTTTTTAGTAAACAGTCGCTTCTCACTGGTCTCTGCGGCCGCCCACCGCTGCCCCATGCAAGATGGATGACGGTCAACGGCCCCCCTTCTCCCGAAGTTACGGGGGCATTTTGCCGAGTTCCTTAACCACAGTTCGCTCGATCGCCTCGGTATTCTCTACCTGACCACCTGAGTTGGTTTGGGGTACGGGCCGCTCGGAACTCGCTAGAGGCTTTTCTCGGCAGCATAGGATCATCGAATTCGCCGCACTCGGCTATGCGTCAGGCCTCACCCTGCATGCGACGCGGATTTGCCTACGTCGCGGGCCACACCCTTGCACCGGTACTACCACTCACCGGCCCGACTACCTTCCTGCGTCACCCCATCGCTTGCCTACTACCAGTCCGGATCCCGCGCTACTCCCGGCCGCCGGCACAAGTGCCGGCGACACGGTTTGGGGCGGTTAGCATCGCTGGGTTCGGCATGGGCGTTCCTTCGCGGGTACGGGAATATCAACCCGTTGTCCATCGACTACGCCTGTCGGCCTCGCCTTAGGTCCCGACTCACCCTGGGCGGATTAGCCTGGCCCAGGAACCCTTGGTCTTCCGGCGGGGGAGGTTCTCACTCCCCTCTCGCTACTCATGCCTGCATTCTCACTCGCGTGGCGTCCACGGCTGGATTCCTCCGCCGCTTCACCCGCCACGCGACGCTCCCCTACCCATCCACACACCTGGCCGGCGCCTGCAAGAGGCGACGACGGGCGTCGTGTGAATGCCACGGCTTCGGCGGTGTGCTTGAGCCCCGCTACATTGTCGGCGCGGAACCACTTGACCAGTGAGCTATTACGCACTCTTTCAAGGATGGCTGCTTCTAAGCCAACCTCCTGGTTGTCTCTGCGATCCCACATCCTTTTCCACTTAGCACACGCTTAGGGGCCTTAGCCGATGATCTGGGCTGTTTCCCTCTCGACTACGAACCTTATCGCCCGCAGTCTCACTGCCGCGCTCTCACTTACCGGCATTCGGAGTTTGGTTGACGTCAGTAACCTTGTGGGGCCCATCGGCCATCCAGTGCTCTACCTCCGGCAAGAAACACGCGACGCTGCACCTAAATGCATTTCGGGGAGAACCAGCTATCACCGAGTTTGATTGGCCTTTCACCCCTACCCACAGCTCATCCCCCAGGTTTTCAACCCTGGTGGGTTCGGTCCTCCACGCGGTCTTACCCGCGCTTCAACCTGGCCATGGGTAGATCACTCGGCTTCGGGTCTAGAGCACGCGACTGAAGATCGCCCTGTTCGGACTCGCTTTCGCTACGGCTACCCCTCACGGGTTAACCTCGCCACGTACCGCTAACTCGCAGGCTCATTCTTCAAAAGGCACGCAATCACCCCGCCCCCACAAGGGGGACCAAGGCTCTCACGGCTTGTAGGCACACGGTTTCAGGTACTATTTCACTCCCCTCCCGGGGTACTTTTCACCTTTCCCTCACGGTACTAGTCCGCTATCGGTCACCAGGGAGTATTCAGGCTTAGCGGGTGGTCCCGCCGGATTCACACCGAATTTCACGGGCTCGGTGCTACTTGGGAACACGCTCGGGAGAGACCATGTTTTCGTGTACGGGGCTCTCACCCTCTACGGCGACCCCTTCCAGAGGCCTTCCACTAACACGGTCTTTTCTGACTCCCCGCTCCTTCGGCAGAAGGAACAGAACGGTCCCACGACCCCGACCACACAACGCCTGCCGGCTATCACATGCGATCGGTTTAGCCTCATCCGCTTTCGCTCGCCACTACTCACGGAATCACGGTTGTTTTCTCTTCCTGTGGGTACTGAGATGTTTCACTTCCCCACGTTCCCTCCACACGCCCTATGTGTTCAGGCGCGGGTCACACCACATGACTGGTGCGGGGTTCCCCCATTCGGACATCCTCGGATCAACGCTCGGTTGGCAGCTCCCCGAGGCTTATCGCAGCCTCCTACGTCCTTCATCGGCTCCTGGTGCCCAGGCATCCACCGTGTGCCCTTAACAACTTGGCCACACAAAACCCACCCCGACCACCCCGCGAGGGGAGGATCCGGGGCGGGACACCTACAAGAAACTCTCTTCCAGAGAAAAGAAGATGCTCGCGTCCACTGTGCAGTTCTCAACGTACGACCGGTCGCCCTCCACCCGACCCCGCCAACCCACCGGGGCCGCGTCAGCGACCGGGATGGTGGTACAGGAAGCAGGAGGACCCCGCCGAGACAACCGACCACCCCCACCACCATGAGCGGCGGAGGGCCCGTTCCCTCAGGACCCAACAGCGTGCCTACGACCCGACCCCCCCGGCCACCCCGTTCCCCGCGCCACACGTGACGCCGTACTAGGAGCAGCCGCGGCTGCCGGCCGAACTGGTCAGCGTTCCACCCTCGAGCACCACCCCGAACACCCGCCGACACCCCGAGACTGGGGCGCCGATCACGGTCCGGGCGCGGCTCTGCACCACCCACCCCTCACGAGGGGCGCGGCGGCGAGATGCTCCTTAGAAAGGAGGTGATCCAGCCGCACCTTCCGGTACGGCTACCTTGTTACGACTTCGTCCCAATCGCCGATCCCGCCTTCGACGGCTCCCTCCCACGAGGGGTTGGGCCACCGGCTTCGGGCGTTACCGACTTTCGTGACGTGACGGGCGGTGTGTACAAGGCCCGGGAACGTATTCACCGCAGCGTTGCTGATCTGCGATTACTAGCGACTCCAACTTCATGGGGTCGAGTTGCAGACCCCAATCCGAACTGAGACCGGCTTTTTGGGATTCGCTCCACCTCACGGTATCGCAGCCCTTTGTACCGGCCATTGTAGCATGTTTGCAGCCCTAGACATAAGGGGCATGATGATTTGACGTCATCCCCACCTTCCTCCGAGTTGACCCCGGCAGTCTCCCATGAGTCCCCACCATCACGTGCTGGCAACATGGAACGAGGGTTGCGCTCGTTGCGGGACTTAACCCAACATCTCACGACACGAGCTGACGACAACCATGCACCACCTGTGCACGGCCCTTACGGACCCCCCATCTCTGGAGGATTTCCGTGCATGTCAAGCCTAGGTAAGGTTCTTCGCGTTGCATCGAATTAAGCAACATGCTCCGCCGCTTGTGCGGGCCCCCGTCAATTCCTTTGAGTTTTAGCCTTGCGGCCGTACTCCCCAGGCGGGGCGCTTAATGCGTTAGCTGCGGCACGGAGACCGTGGAATGGCCCCCACACCTAGCGCCCAACGTTTACGGCGTGGACTACCAGGGTATCTAATCCTGTTCGCTCCCCACGCTTTCGCTCCTCAGCGTCAGTTGTTGCCCAGAGACCCGCCTTCGCCACCGGTGTTCCTCCTGATATCTGCGCATTTCACCGCTACACCAGGAATTCCAGTCTCCCCTGCAACACTCAAGTCTGCCCGTATCGACTGCAGGCCTGAGGTTGAGCCTCAGGTTTTCACAGCCGACGCGACAAACCGCCTACGAGCTCTTTACGCCCAATAATTCCGGACAACGCTTGCACCCTACGTATTACCGCGGCTGCTGGCACGTAGTTGGCCGGTGCTTCTTCTGCTCCTACCGTCACTTGCGCTTCGTCGGAGCTGAAAGAGGTTTACAACCCGAAGGCCGTCATCCCCCACGCGGCGTCGCTGCGTCAGGCTTTCGCCCATTGCGCAATATTCCCCACTGCTGCCTCCCGTAGGAGTCTGGGCCGTGTCTCAGTCCCAGTGTGGCCGGTCACCCTCTCAGGCCGGCTACCCGTCGTCGCCTTGGTAGGCCACTACCCCACCAACAAGCTGATAGGCCGCGGGCCCATCCCCAGCCGATGAATCTTTCCACCACCGGCCATGCGGCCAGCCGTGAATATCCGGTATTAGCCCCAATTTCTTGGAGTTATCCCAGAGCCGGGGGCAGGTTGCCCACGTGTTACTCACCCGTTCGCCACTGATCCCCCACCGAAGCGGGTTCACCGTTCGACTTGCATGTGTTAAGCACGCCGCCAGCGTTCGTCCTGAGCCAGGATCAAACTCTCCGTAGATGAATTCGATACCGGGCAGAGAACCAAGAGCTAGCACTCTTGATGTCCATCAACCCAAAGAAACCCACAAAAGGGGTTGTTACTTGGCACTGACTTTCGGCACGCTGTTGAGTTCTCAAGGAGCGGACGCGC
>NZ_JALPKQ010000094.1:0-6380 GCF_051383655.1 Geodermatophilus sp. CPCC 205761 | reverse complement strand
CACCCGCTCGGCCGCCTCCGACCGCGGCGCCGGCGCCAGACTCAACGGACTGCTCATGCGCTGTGGCTCCGCGCACCGGCCGGATCGGCGTGGGACATGGGGACCTCCGGTGGACGTCGGGACTCGTGCCCAGGGATTCCGCTCGGGGAGAAACTAGGATAAGCATTACCATTGATGAGCGGAAGTCGTCGAGCCCCGCGCACCGGCCGGCTCGCCGTCCTCGTGGTCAGCACCGCGGCCATGGGGCTGGGCGCCGCGCCGACCTTCCTGGTCGCTTACCTGGGCCCCGACCTCCGCACCGACCTCGACCTGACCGGCGCCCAGCTCGGCCTGCTCGTCGGCCTCTTCTACGGGTCCACGGGGATCACCTCGCTCGTCGCCGCGCGGGTGGTCGACCCGCTCGGCGCCCGCCGCTGCATCGTCCTGGACCAGGTCCTGGTCGCCGCCGCACTCGTCGTCGCGGCCCTGTGGCCGGGCTTCGCCGTCCTGGCGGTCAGCAGCGCCCTCGCCGGCTCCGCCTACGCGCTGGCCAACGCCGGCACCAGCCTGGCGGTCACCTCGGTGTCCCCCGCCGGCCGGGGCGGGACGGCGGTGGCGGTCAAGACCGCCGGCATCCCGCTCAGCGCGACGGTGCTGGCACTCGCCGGACTGCCCGCCGCGGGCCTGATCGGCTGGGAGGGCGTGGCCCTGGTGCTGGCCGGACTGACGGCGGCCAACGCGGTGGCCGGCGCGTTCGTGCTGCCGGCGGCCCGCCCTCGGGGCCCGGCCCGGCCGGGGACCGACGGTGGGCGACTACCCCGCCGTTTCGCGTGGGTGGTGCTGGCGTCGTTCTGCTTCGTCCTGGGCTCGCAGCCGCTGTTCTCCTGGCTGGTGCTCGCCCTGGTCGACGCCGGGTTCTCCCGCGGCGCGGCGGGGGCGGTGTCGGCCGCCGGCACCGCCCTGGGCGCGGTCACGATGGTCGCCGCCGCCCGTCGCGCCGACCGGACCGGCCCCCGCCGCCGGGCACTGATGGCCGCCGGAGTCGCGGCCACCTCGGTCGCCGGGACGACGATGGTGTGGGTCGGCAGCCACGTGGCACTCGCCCTGCTCGTCGCGGGCGCGGTCCTGGCGATGCTGGCCGACCTCGTCCTCTCCGGGTTCGCGCACGGGGTGGCCATCGACCGCGCGCCGCACGCCGTCGGCCGCGCGACGGCGGTGATGTCGAGCGGCTACTACCTCGGGGCGCTGGTCTCCCCGCTGTCCTTCGGTGCCCTGTCCGACCTCACCGGGGGCTATGACGCCTCGTGGGCGTTCACGGTCGCGGCGATGTGCTGTTGCGCGCTGTGCTACCTGGTCGTGCAGCGCTGGGTGCGCCCGCCCGCCGTCGGCGCTGCCCCGCGGGAGGTCACGCCGGCGGCAGCACCGGTGCCGGGCGGCCCACCGCCCTGACGGCGGCGGTCAGGCGGCGGAGAGCGCCTCGTCCCACCCGGCCCCGGCGGCCAGGAGCTTGCGGAACGGGAGCAGCTGCTTGATCGCGCCGAAGCCGACCACCGAGCGCAGCAGCCCGTCGCCACCGGTGAGCGCGACGAAGGTGCCCTCGAGGTCGCCGTGGACGACGCGCAGCTCGTCCTGCGGGCGCACCTGGCCGAAGACCTGGAGCTTGGCGCCGAGCTGGTCGGTCCAGACGTAGGGCACCGACTCGTGCAGCGTCGGCGTCCCGGCGAGGTTGGCCGCGACCACGCCGGCGGTCTCGACCGCGTTGGTCCAGTGCTCGACCCGCACCTCCTCGCCGGACCGGGGGTGCCGCCAGCGGGCGACGTCCCCCACCGCGTACACCCCCTCGGCGGCGGCGAGGTGCCCGTCGCACACCACGCCGTCGCGCAGGTCCAGGCCGGAGCCGGCCAGCCACGCCGTCTCCGGCACCGTGCCCAGGCCGAGGACGACGACGTCGGCCGGCAGCCGGCTGCCGTCGGTCAGCCGGACGCCAGTGACCCGGTCGGTCCCCTCGACGGCGGCGACGGCCACACCCATGTGCAGGTCCACCCCCGCGGCGGCGTGCCGCCGGGTGAACGCCGCTCCCAGCTCGGGGCCGAGGCCGCGGATCATGAGCGACGGCAGCGGCTCGACCAGGGCGACCTCGCGGCCGAGCTGGCGCATGGTCCAGGCGATCTCCGCGCCGATGAAGCCGCCGCCGACCACGACGACGCGCGCGCCGTCGGTGCTGGCCGCGCGGATGGCGGTGGCGTCGGCGGCGGTGCGCAAGGGGTGCACGCCGGGCCGGGGCTCGAGCTCGGGCACCGACCGCGGCGACGAGCCGGTCGCCACGACGAGGGCGTCGAAGGCCACCGACTCCCCGCCGTGCAGGGCGACCCGCCGGGTGTCCAGGTCGACGTCGACCGCACGCCCGGGCACCAGCTCGACGTCCAGCGCGCCGAGCCGCTCGCGGGTGGTGAGCGGCGCGGCGACGGCGTCCGGACCGGCGAGGAACGCCTTGGACAGCGGCGGCCGGTCGACGGCGATGCCGTCGGTGGCACCGGGCTCGGCGCCGACCAGGACGACGTCGGCGTCACTTCCCCGCCGGCGCAGCCCCTCCACCGTCCGGACGCCGGCCAGCGACGCCCCGACGACGACGACGCGCACGGTCAGGAGACCGTGATGGCCCGCTCGGGGCAGCTGTCGGCCGCCAGCTGGGCGTCGGCCTCCAGCTCCGGCGGCACGGGGTCCACCATGACGATGGCGTGGCCGTCGGACTCGTCGAGCTCGAACACGTCGGGTGCGCTCATGTGGCAGACACCGTGGCCCTGGCACACGTCCAGGTCGACAGAGACGCGCATCGTGTCCCCTCCCGGGTGGGGCCGGTGCGGAGGAGGCTCCGCGCCGTGTGTTGACAGAGATAAACCAGGATAAGCATTATCACACTGTGATGTTGAGCAGAGACGAGGATCACATGAGCACACGCGGCCGGTGCCCCGTCGTCCACTTCGACCACCACTCGCAGGAGCACGCCGAGGACACCGTCGGCAGCTACCGCGAACTGCGCCAGGCCCATCCTGTCGCCTGGTCGGAGGCCCATGGTGGCTTCTGGGTGCTCACCGACTACGAGTCGGTCTTCGAGGCCGCCCGCGACGACGACGTCTTCTCCTCCCAGCGGCTCGACCAGTACGGCGGGCCGGGGCTGTCGGTCGTCATCCCGAAGACGCCGATGCACAAGCACATCCCGATCGAGATGGACCCGCCGGAGTTCCGCTCCTACCGCAAGGTGATCAACCCGATCGCCTCGCCGGCGGCCGTGGCGAAGATCGAGGACATGATCGTCCGCTGGACCACCTGGTTCATCGACGAGCTGATCGAGTCTGGACAGGCCGACCTCGCCCAGGTCATCGGCGTGCCGGCGATCTGCACGATCGACTGGCTCGGCCTGCCGGTGGAGGACTGGCAGGTCTACGCCCGCTCGCACCAGGCCACGCTGGCCGAGCAGACCGACAGCCCGGTCTACAAGCAGGCGGTCGAGGTCGACCTGCCGCGCTGCTCGGAGCAGATGCGCCAGGCGATCGCCGCCCGCTTCGCCGAGCCGCGCGAGGACGCCATCAGCTACCTGGTGCAGCAGGAGGTCGACGGCCGGCCGATCACCGAGGAGGAGGTCTTCTCGATCGTCGAGCTGCTGGTCAGCGGCGGCGTCGGGACGACGGCCTCGCTGGTCAGCCAGACCCTCGTCTGGCTCTACGAGCACCCCGACGTCCGGCAGGAGCTCATCGACGACCCCTCGCTCCTGGACAAGGCGCTCGAGGAGTTCCTCCGCTACTTCTCCCCCACCCAGGCACTGGCCCGCACGGTGCTCAAGGAGACGGAGTTCCACGGCTGCCCCATGGACGTCGGGGACCGGGCGCTGCTGGCCTGGTCGTCGGCCAACCGGGACGAGCGTCAGTTCGAGGACCCCGACGAGATCGACATCCACCGCTGGCCCAACCGGCACCTGGCCTTCGGCGTCGGCATCCACCGCTGCGCCGGGTCGCACTTCGGCAAGCGCATGGCCAAGGAGATGCTCGCGCAGGTCCTGGAGCGGATGCCGGACTACGAGGTCGACCTGGCCGGGCTCAAGCGGTACCCGCGGCAGGGGGTCAACAAGGGCTGGCAGCGGATCCCCGCGACCTTCACGCCGGGCGAGCGCCGGCTGCCGCCGGGCGCGGTCCCCGCCGGCGTCTCCGCCGCCTCCGCGCGCAGCTGACGGTGCCCTCCGGACTCGAGGGCACCGTCGCCCTCGTCACCGGCGCCGCCCGAGGCCAGGGCCGCAGCCACGCCGTGCGGCTGGCGGCCGAGGGCGCCGACGTCGTCGCCGTCGACATCTGCGCCGACATCCCGACCGTCGCCTATCCGCTGGCCACCGCCGACGACCTCGCCGAGACCGCCCGCCTGGTCGAGGCCGAGGGACGGCGGGTCCTCGCCCGCGTGGCCGACGTCCGGGACCGGGCGGCGCTCGACGCCCTGGTCGCCGAGGGCGTGGCCACCCTCGGGCCGGTCCGCACCGTCGTCGCCAACGCCGGGATCGCCCCGCTCATGGGCGGGGCGGGGGACGACGAGACCTTCGCCGACGTGCTCGCGGTCAACCTCACCGGCGCCTGGAACACCGTGAAGGCGGCCGCACCGTCGATGATCGATGCCGGACAGGGCGGCGCCGTCGTGCTGGTCAGCTCCACCCAGGGACTCAAGGGCACCGGCGGTGACGGCAGCGCGGGGATCACCGCCTACGCGGCCAGCAAGCACGGCCTGGTCGGTCTCATGCGCTCGTTCGCGCACTGGCTGGCGCCGCACTCGATCCGGGTGAACTCGGTCCACCCGACGGGCGTGCCCACGCCGATGATCACCAACGACGTCATGCAGGCCCACCTCCGGGCGACCCCCGCCACCGCCGACCGCCAGGGCAACCTGCTGCCCGTCGCGATGGTCGAGTGCCGGGACGTGAGCGACGCGGTCGCCTGGCTGGTCTCCGACGCCGCCCGCTACATCACCGGCGTGACCCTGCCCGTCGACGCGGGCTTCGCCGTCCGCTGACCACCGCCGCACTGCCGGCGGGTCCAGACCGACGCGGCCGCACCGGCGCGGCCGGGGAACCGGGTAACCGGAGAACAGGAGCGCAACCGATGGCAGGACGCATGGCAGGCAAGGTCGCCTTCATCACCGGCGCGGCCCGCGGTCAGGGGCGCAGCCACGCGATCCGCCTGGCCGAGGAGGGCGCCGACATCATCGCCGTCGACATCTGCGAGGACATCGCCTCGGTGACCCCGTACTACCCGCTGGCCACCGAGGCGGAGCTCGACGAGACGGTGAAGGCCGTCGAGGCGCTCGACCGCCGCATCGTGGCCCGCAAGGCCGACGTCCGCGACCTCGACGGCCTGCAGGCGGCCTTCGACGAGGGCCTCGCGCAGTTCGGCCACGTGGACACCGTCGTGGCCAACGCCGGCATCGCCACCTACGGCCGGGCCTGGGAGCTCAGCGCCGACCAGTGGAAGGACATGATCGACGTCAACCTCACCGGCGTCTTCCACACGGCGAAGGTGGCCATCCCGTCGATGATCGAGGCCGGCCGCGGCGGGACGATCCTGTTCACCAGCTCGATCGGCGGCCTCAAGGGCATCCAACAGGTCGGCCACTACGTCGCCTGCAAGCACGGCATCGTCGGCCTGATGCGGACGCTGGCCAACGAGCTGGGCGGCTACTCGATCCGGGTCAACACGATCCACCCGACCAACGTCGACACGATCATGATCCAGAACCCGGGGACCTGGGGGATGTTCGCGCCCGGCGATCCGGAGCCCACGCGGGAGAAGGCCATGCCCGGCTTCGCCTCGCTGAACACGCTCCCCGTGCCGTGGGTGGAGCCGGTCGACATCAGCAACGCCGTGCTCTTCCTCGCCAGCGACGAGGCGCGGTACGTCACCGGCGTGGCCTTCCCCGTGGACGCCGGCGCCTACGTGAAGTAGCGCTCCTGAGACCGGCCGGTCGCCGCGGGTGCCCCGAGCCTCGCGGCGACCGGCTTCCAACAGGGTCTGCGCCGTTCAACGGTGTCTGCGCAAAGCTGCAGCTCAGCGTCCAGAAACTGTCGTAGCCCCCGCATACCGTCGGGGCATGGAGTCGTCGGTCGCAGCCGAGCGCTCCCCCATGGAGGGAGCCTTGGTCGGCTGGTGCCTGGAGCAGCCGGCGACGAACAGCCGGCTGCCGGTCGCGCTCCTCACCAAGGCGGAGAAGGCCGCCGAGATGCAGCGGCTGCAGGCCCGCAAGGCGGTGTGCGCCGGCTACGAGGCCGAGCTGGTGCTGGGGCTGGCCGACGACACCCCCGACACCGGCGATCCGCCGCCGGGCGGCCCCGGTGCGAAGCGGGGGTCGTGGGCGCCGGACGCGGAGCT
>NZ_JALPKQ010000093.1:0-6625 GCF_051383655.1 Geodermatophilus sp. CPCC 205761 | reverse complement strand
CGGCTCGGGCACCAACGACAAGGCCGGCGCCGCGCAGAACCTGCTCCGCTGGACCAGCACCCGCTCGATCAAGGAGACCTTCGTCCCCGCCACCGACCACCGCTACCCGCACATGGGCTGATGGAGTGGTTCCGCCGGGGTGACCCCGGCGGAACCACTCCATCACCAGCGGTCGAGGTGGAGGACGGTGTCCAGCGGGTCGCGGGCGGCCGGGCGGAAGGTCTCGCCGGTGTAGAAGGCCGTCGGGACCAGCGCGGCCTGGTGGACGCCGTCCGGGATGCCGAGGATGTCGGCGACCTCGGCCTCCCGGCCCAGGTGCAGCGTGGTCCACGCCGTGCCCAGGCCGCGGGCGCGGGCGGCGAGCATGTAGCTCCACACCGCCGGCAGCAGCGAGCCCCACAGCCCGGCCTGGTTGCCCTCCGGCAGCGGCCGCCCGGTCGCGATGCACGGGACGACGAGCACCGGCACCTCGCCCATGTGCTCGCCCAGCCAGACCGCGCTGTCGCCGACCCGCTGCTGCACCTCCGACCGCTCGGGGCGGTCGGCGAACAGCCGGCCCGCGAAGGTGCCCGCCTCCGCGTACCGCTGCACCCGCTCCCGGTAGACCTCGCCGACCGCGGCCCGCTGCGCCGGATCGGTCACCACGACCCAGTGCCACGACTGCGCGTTGGACCCCGACGGCGCCTGCAGCGCGATCTCCAGGCACTCGCGGACCAGCTCCAGCGGCACCGGCCGGGTGAGGTCCAGCCGCCGGCGGACTGCGCGGGTGGTGGTGAGCAGTTCGTCGGGTGTCAGCGGCAGCGTCATGCGTCCACCCTGCCCGACGCCGGCCAGTGCACGAGCCCGTCGTCCCCGAGCAGCGCCCCGGCCGACGGCACGTGCGGGGTCAGCCGGCCGTCGGGCATGAGGTGGGTGACCGGCACGCCGCGGGCGAGGACGGCGACGTCGGCGACCAGCCGCCGGTGGCAGCGCCACCACACGCTCTCGCTGCACATCACCGCGACGGTCGCGGTGCCGGCGTCGGCCAGCACCTCGTCCAGAGCGGCGGCGAACTCCGGCGTCCGCGTGTGCGCGGCGTACGCGGCGAACTGCGCGACCGTCCACCAGTCGGCTGCCACCGGACGGTCCAGTGGCAGCCGGCGCCGCCCGCCCAGCCGGGCGTCCCACCGGTAGCCGATCCCGGCTGCGGGCAGCCACTGCTCCAGCGCCTCGCGCCGGACGTCGGGGTTGCTCCGGCTGCCCGGGAACCGGCGGACGTCGACGACCAGGCCGACGCCGGCGCCGGCCAGCCGCGCACCGAGCCGGCCGCGGTCCTCGGGGCCGTGGCCCACGGTCATCAGCGGATCAACGGCCACCCTTCCCCCTCACGCCTCGCACGCTCGGCGCGCGCCCCCTGGAGGGAGGCCGTTGCTGATGCGTTCCCCGGCACTCCCATAGCTTCGGGGCGTGCAGAGGGAAACGGCCGAGCCGCGGACGTCGCTGTGGCGGGTGCCGGCGATGCGGGCGCTGGTGGGGGCGACGACGCTGGGGTTCGCCAGCTACTGCCTGACACTGGCGTCGCTGCCGGCGTACGCGGTCGCGGGCGGTGCCGACGCGGGGACGGCCGGGGTGGTGACCGCCGTCTTCCTGGTCGTCACGATCGCCGTCCAGTCGGTGGTACCCGCGCTGACGGCGCGGTACGGGCTGGGGCCGGTCCTGGCCGCGGGACTGGTCGCGCTCGGTGCGCCGTCCCCGCTGTACGTCGTCGACGACGGGCTGGTCTGGCTGTCCGCGGTCGCCGTCGTCCGCGGGGCCGGGTTCGGCGTGCTGACCGTCCTCGGCGCGACGCTGGCCGCGCAGGTCGCCCCCGTCGAGCGGCGCGGTGAGGCGATCGGGCTGTACGGGCTGGCCATCGCGCTGCCCAACCTGGTCGCCGTCCCGGCCGGGGTCGCGCTCGTGCTCGACGGGCACGTGGCCTGGCTGGCGTGGCTGGCCGCCGCACCTCTGCTGGCGCTGCCGCTCGTGCCCGGGCTGGTCCGCGCGGTCTCGATGGAATCGACGGCCGGACGGTCGTCGCGGGCCGCGGCGCTGGCCGCGCTCACCCCGTCGATCGTGCTGCTCGCGGTCACCCTCGCCGGTGGCGGGTTGGTCACCTTCCTGCCGATCGAGCGGCCGGACGGCGTCCTGGCGACGGTGGCGCTGCTGCTCTTCGGCGTCACCGGCGCGCTCACCCGCTGGCAGGCCGGTCTGCTCGCCGACCGCTTGGGGCCCCGCCTGCTGATGCCGCTGGCGCTGCTGGTGGCGGCCGCCGGGCTCGCCGTCGTCGGGCTCGGGCTGGTCACCGGCGACGCGTGGGTGCTGGTCGGGTCGGCGGTGTTCGGCGCCGGGTTCGGCGCGGTGCAGAACCTCACGCTGGTCACGGCGTTCGCCCGCGCCGGCGAGGGCGGCGCGACCGCCGCCAGCGCGATGTGGAACGCCTCGTTCGACGCCGGCACCGCGGCCGGGGCGCTCGGTCTCGGGCTGGTCGCGGCCGGACTCGGGCTGGAGTGGACCTACGTCGCCGTCGCCATCGCGCTCGTGTGCACCCTCCCGGTGGCGCTGGCCGCGACCCGCCGGCCCCGCTGACCGGAGGCGCCGGACCCTGTCCGCCCCGGCCACCCCGGGTGTAGGAGTCGCCGCATGGGCGAGTCCGAGGTGCTCGAGCTGTTCCGCCGGGCAGTGGCCGGCGACGACGCGCAGGCGATGCGCTCCGGGTTGGAGCGGTTGTTCGGCCTGACGTCGGGGGAGGGTCTGTCGGCCGAGGACGAGTACCGGGTCCGGCACCCGGACTACGTCATGGAGATGCCGCAGTCGGGGGAGCGGATCCGCGGCCGGGACGACATGCGGTCGATGCAGGAGGCGTTCCCGACGCCGCCGACCCTCCGGCTGCGCCGCGTCGTGGGCGCCGGCCGGGTGTGGGTGGTGGAGGGCGTCAACGACTACGCGGGCGACGTCTGGCACGTCGTCGTCACCCTCGAGCTCGACGACGACGGGCGGATCCTCCGCGACACCCGGTACTACGCGCAGCCGGTCGAGCCGCCGTCCTGGCGGGCGGCGTGGGTCGAGCCGATCGGGTGAGCGTCAGCCGGTGAAGCGGTCGGCGACGGACTGCTGGGTGCGGATGAGCACGACCTCCTCGCCGGCCCGCTGCAGCCAGCCGCGCAGCCCCTCGGGGTCCTCGCGGTTGGCGTCGCGGAGCACGCCGAGCCGAAGCTGGCGCGTGTTCGCCTGGGCGCGCTGCGCCGGGGGGAGCCGGCGGGCCTCGGCTCGGGCGATCGAGGTGAGGCCGGCGCCGACGAAGACGAGGTCGCGGATCGTCGTGACGCCGGCGAGCAGCTCCTCGGCGCCCGCGGTGTCGTCGTCGGCGAGCAGGCGGACGAGTTCGTCGGCGGTGCGCCGCCCGGCGCCGGATGCGTCAGTCACGGTCCCACTGTGCCCGCCCCGCCGGCGGACGCCGTCGGGAGGGGCAGAAGTGGCCACTTCTGCCCCTCCCGGGGTGCTAGGCGTCGCGGCGCTGGAAGGTCACGGTCGCGACGGCCAGGAGGACGGCGACCTCGGCGGCGAACACCGCGAAGCCGACCCACGGGTCCAGCAGCACCGGGTTGAACGACTCGGGGGTGGCGATGCGGCCGCCGGCGTTGCCGGGCATCAGCCTGGTCGCCCACTCGCCCCACGCGTCGGGCAGCAGCATCACCATGGTGCCGACGACGAACACCAGGCCGAGCACGATGGACAGCGCCGCCGCGGTGTGCCGGACGAGCAGCCCGACGGCGGCGGCGAACAGCCCGAGGCCGGCCATGTAGAGGCCGCTGCCGTACATCGCGCGCAGCACGCCGTCGTCGGTGAGGGCGATCCCGATGCCCTCCTGGCCGAGGAACCAGTTGCCCGCGGCGTACCCGGCCAGCGCCGTGACGGTGCCGGCCACGAACAGCGTGCCGGTGAGGACGAGGCCCTTGGCGGCCAGCACCGCCCCGCGGGAGGGCGTCGCGGCCAGCGTGGCCCGGATCATCCCGGTGCCGAACTCGCTGGTGACCGCGAGCGTGCCCAGGACGATGGCGGTGACTTGGGCGAACATCATCCCCCAGGTGACGAAGGCGCCCACCGGCTCGCCGGTCGCGCCGGCCGCGAGGTCCTCGGCGGCCAGCGCGCACACCAGCGCGGTGAGCCCGGCGCCGAGGACGAACATGGCGGCGACCGACCAGCCGGTGGAGCGCACCGTCCAGAACTTGATCCACTCCGCGTGCACGGTGGCCCGGAAGCCCGGGCTGGTGGGGGACTCGGTGCGGGTCCAGGCGTGGGTCCCCACGGCGGTCATCGCTGCGCTCCGGTCGGCTGGGCGGCGTACTCGACGCTGTCGGCGGTCAGGGTCATGAAGGCGTCCTCGAGCGAGGAGCGCACGAGGGTCAGCTCGTGCAGCAGCAGGCCGGCGCGGCCGACGAGCTCACCGAGGGCGGCCGGGTCGAGGCCCTGGACCCGCAGCTCGCTGCCGTGCGCGGCGACGTCCAGCCCCTGTCGACGCAGCAGCGTGGCGACCTCGTCGCGCTGCGGGCTGCGCACCCGCACGTAGGAGGCGGCGTGCTCGGCGATGAAGTCCGGCGTCGAGCAGTCGGCCAGCACGCGGCCGCGCCCGATCACCACGAGGTGGTCGGCGGTGAGGGCCATCTCCGACATCAGGTGGCTGGAGACGAAGACGGTGCGTCCCTCGGCGGCGAGGTCGCGGGCGAGGGTCCGCACCCAGCGGATCCCCTCGGGGTCCAGCCCGTTCACCGGCTCGTCGAGGACGACGACCGGCGGGTCGCCCAGCAGCGCCGCGGCGATGCCCAGCCGCTGGCCCATGCCCAGGGAGAAACGGCCCACCCGCTGGCCGGCGACGGCGGTGAGGCCGACCAGGTCGAGCGCCTCGTCGACGCGGGAAGCCGGGATGCCGTTGCTCACCGCGAGCCAGCGCAGGTGGTCGCGGGCGGAGCGGCCCGGGTGCAGGGCCCGGGCCTCGAGCAGCGCGCCGACCTCGCGCAGCGGGGCGGGGGAGTCGGCGTAGCGGCGGCCGTTCACGGTCACGCCGCCGGAGGTGGGCCGGTCCAGCCCGAGCACCATCCGCATCGTCGTCGACTTGCCGGCGCCGTTCGGGCCGAGGAAGCCGGTGACCCGGCCGGGCTCGACGGTGAAGCTGACGTCGTCGACGGCGGTCCGGGCGCCGTAGGTCTTGGTGAGCCGGTGCGCGGTGATCATGCGGCCACCGGGCCGCGCGAGGTCGGGGAGGTCATGCCGTCGAGGCTGTCGGGCGGCCGGGGCGGTGACCATCGGGGAGCGCCCTGAACCGACCCTGAACGACCCCTGGGCGGGGCTCGGGGGTGTGCCGGGGTCGGGCCCGCTCCCGGTCAGGCGCTGCGGGGCAGGTCCTGCCCGGGGTGCAGCAGCCGGCGCAGGTCGCGGGCCACCGCCCGACCGGCCCGGTTGGCACCCACCGTGCTCGCCGACGGCCCGTAGCCCACCAGGTGCACCCGGGGCTCACCGGCGACGTGGGTGCCTTCCATCCGGATGCCGCCGCGGGAGCCGCGCAGGTGGAGCGGGGCGAGGTGCCCCAGCGCCGCCCGGAAGCCGGTGGCCCACAGGATCGCGTCGGCCCGCACGAACCGGCCGTCGTCCCACGCCACGCCGTCGGGGGTGATGCGGTCGAACACGGGCAGCCGGTCGAGCACGCCGCGCTCGCGCGCCTCCCGCACCCACGGCGTCACCACCAGGCCGGTGACGCCGACGACGCTGCCGGGGGACCGGCCCTCGCGGACGGCGTCCTCGACCAGCGCGACTGCCGCCCGGCCCGCCTCGGGGCCGAACGGCTCCTCCCGCCAGACCGGCGGCCGCCGGGTCACCCAGGTGGTGTCGGCGACCTCGGCGATCTCGCCGAGCAGTTGGACGGCGGACGCCCCGCCGCCCACGACCACGACGGACTGCCCGGCGAACTCGGCGGCGCCGCGGTAGTCGACCGGGTGCAGCTGGCGGCCGCGGAAGGTCTCCTGGCCGGGGTAGCGCGGCACGAAGGGGCGGGTCCAGGTCCCGGTGGCGTTGACGACGGCGCCAGCGGTCCAGTCGCCGGCCGAGGTCTGCACCAGGAACCGGTCGTCGGCGGTCCGGCGGACGGCGCCGACCTTCACCGGCCGGTGCACCGGCAGCCCGAACCGCCGCTCGTAGTCGGAGAAGTAGGCCGGGACGGCCTCGGCGGCCGGAACCTCGTCCCCGGCGGCCGGGAACGGCTCCCCGGGCAGGTCGTGCACGTGGTGCGTGCGCGCGAGGGTCAGCGAGGGCCAGCGGTGCTGCCAGGCGCCACCGGCGCCGGTCTCCGCATCGAGGACGACGAATCCGGTGCCGGGCGCGAAACCGACCCGGGCGAGGTGGTAGGCCGCGCTCAGCCCGGCCTGGCCGGCGCCGATCACCACGACCTCCACGTCCCTGTCCACGTCTGGGACAAACGGCGCCCGACGCTGCCCGCTTCCGCCGCGCGGTGTCCGGTTCCGCACACCTGACCCGCCGGCTCCCGCGGCCGTGATCACGCGGCCGCGTCGATCGGTGGGTGGATGAGGATCTCGGTGCCGTCGGGGCGCCAGGTGCG
>NZ_JALPKQ010000092.1:0-8260 GCF_051383655.1 Geodermatophilus sp. CPCC 205761 | reverse complement strand
CCCGGCGCGGCCCTCCCGCTGGCGCCCGGGCCGGCCGGCGGCGCGCCCTGGGCCCTGGCCGTGGCCGCCCCCGACGACGAGTCCGACCTGCCGCCGGCGCTGGAGGCCGTGGCGGCCGGGGTGCGGGCGGGCACCGCGCTCGTGGCCGTCGCCGGGGGCACCCCGCTGACCCGGCGGCTGCTGTGCGAGGCGGCCCGGCTCGACCACGGCGCGCTCAGCCTGCTGGTGGAGGACGCCGACGACGACGTCGCGACGACCGCCGTCCTCTCCGGCCGCACCGACCTGGTCGCCGCACGGCCCGGGGAGCTGCGGCCGTGAGCCGGCTCGCCGAGGGCACGGTGCCCTGGCCGGAGGAGCTGGCGCGGGAGTACGCCGAGCGGGGGTGGTGGCGGGGCCGCGCCCTGGGCGCCGAGCTCATCGAGGCCGCCGACGCCCGGCCCGACGCGATCGCGCTGGTGGACGGCGACGTCCGGCTGACCTCCCGTTCCCTGGCCGCCCGGGCCGACGCGCTGGCCGCCCGGCTGGTCGACGACCTGGGCCTGGCCCGCGAGGACCGCATCGTCGTCCAGCTGCCCAACTGCTGGGAGTTCGTCGTCCTCACCATGGCGTGCCTGCGGGCCGGGATCGTGCCGGTCATGGCCCTGCCCGCCCACCGCGGGCACGAGCTGGCGTACCTCGCCGCGCACGCCGAGGCCGCGGCGCTCGCCGTCCCCTCGACGCTGCGCGGCTTCGACCACCAGGCGATGGCCGCCGACCTGGTGGCCGGGTCGGACACGCTGCGGTCGGTGCTCGTCGTCGGCGACCCCGTCGCGCCCGGCTCGCTCGACCTCACCGCGCTGTGCGCCGAGCCGGACGACGCCGCCGCGGTGCGCACCCGCTGGGACGCCGACGAGCCCGCCGCCCGGAGCGTGGCGGTCTTCCTGCTGTCGGGCGGCACCACCGGGCTGCCCAAGCTCATCGCCCGGACCCACGACGACTACGCCTACAACGCCCGGGCCAGCGCCGAGCTGTGCGGCCTCGGTCCGGGCACCGTGTACCTGACCGCACTGCCGGCGTCGCACAACTTCCCGCTGGCCTGCCCCGGCATCCTCGGCACGCTCCTGGCCGGCGGGCGGGTGGTGATGCTGCCCTCCCCGGAGCCGGAGCGGACCTTCGCCGTCGTCGCCGAGGAGGGGGTGACGGTCACCGCCGCGGTGCCCGCGGTCGCCCAGCGCTGGCTGGCGCACGCCGCGGAGGCCGGGTCCGGGCAGCTGGCCTCGCTGGAGCTGCTGCAGGTCGGCGGCGCGCGGCTGGCCGACGAGGTGGCCCGCACCGTCCGACCGGTCCTCGGCTGCACGCTCCAGCAGGTGTTCGGCATGGCGGAGGGGCTGCTCAACTACACCCGCCTCGACGACCCCGAGGAGGTCGTCTGCGCGACCCAGGGCCGGCCGCTGAGCCCGGGCGACGAGGTGCGCATCGTCGACGAGGCGGGGGCGGACCTGCCCGACGGCGTCCCCGGCGCGCTGCTCACCCGCGGCCCGTACACGCCGCGCGGCTACTACCGGGCGCCGGAGCAGAACGCGCGCGCCTTCACGCCGGACGGCTGGTACCGCAGCGGGGACGTGGTCCGCCGGCGGCCGGACGGCAACCTCGTCGTCGAGGGCCGGGACAAGGACATGATCAACCGGGGCGGCGAGAAGATCAGCGCCGAGGAGGTGGAGAACCTCGCCTACGCGCTGCCGCAGGTGGCCCAGGCCGCCGCGGTCGCGATGCCGGACGCCGACCTCGGCGAGCGGGTCTGCCTGTACGCCGTCCTCCGGCCCGGTGCCGCGCTGACCCTCGCCGAGCTGCGGGACGCGATGGCCGCCGCCGGGGTGGCCCGCTACAAGTGGCCCGAGCGGCTGGAGGTGGTCGGCGAGCTGGCCACCACCAAGGTCGGCAAGGTGGACAAGAAGGCACTGCGGGAGGACGTCGCCGCGCGGCTGGCCCGATGAACCGTCAGGTCGCCGCCGGCTCACGGCGGCGCGCGGGGGCGACCACCAGCGCGACCCCCACCGTGGTCACCGCGATGCCGGCCAGCGAGACGGCCGACAGCCGCTCACCGAAGAGCAGGTAGGCCTCCACCGCGGTGGCCGGCGGGACGAGGTAGTACAGGCTGGACACGCCGGCCGCCGTGCCGTGGCGGAGCAGGAGCAGCAGCAGGAGCACGGCGCCCAGGGAGAGCACGACGACCAGCCAGACGAACGCCGCGACGAACTCACCGGTCCACCGGATGGTCAGGTCCTCGGTGGCGAGGGCGATCGCCAGCAGCAGCGCGGACGCGGCGGCGTACTGGACCGCGGTGCCCCAGACCAGCGGCACCGTGTCGCCGTGCCGCTTCTGGTACAGGGTGCCGGCGGTCCCGGCCGCGAGGGCGACGACGCAGGCGAGCACCCCCGTGACCGGCAGGGGTGCGGTCGACCCGGCGGAGACGACGCCCGGTCCGACGACGAGGGCCACGCCGGCCACCCCGAGCAGCAGGCCGGCCCACTGCCGGGCGCTGGCCCGCTCACCGAGCAGGCGGGCGGCGAGGACCGCGACCAGCACCGGCTGCAGGCTGACCACCACCGCCGACACCCCCGCCGGTACTCCGAGGGAGATGCCGTAGAAGACCCCGCCGAGGTAGCCCGCGTGCAGCAGGACCCCGACCAGCGCGGCGTGCCCGTACTGGGCGGGCCGTGCGGGCCGGGCCGAGCGCAGCGCCAGGGCCAGACCGGCCAGCAGCGCGGCCGCGACGGCCAGCCGGAGCGCGAGGAAGGTGAACGGCTCGGCGTAGGGCAGCCCGTACTTGGCCCCCACGAACCCGGTGCTCCAGAGCAGGACGAACAGCGCCGGCCCGCCGATGCGCAGCAGGGGATGAGAGGGGCTCACGGCCGCCAGCGTGCGTGCCGCGTGCCCGTCCCGCCCGTCCGGATCAGCTGCAGCCGCGGCCGCGGGCCGTCGGTGCGGCCGGTCTGCGGCGGTCGGCTGCCGGCCCGGAACGGCGCCGGCCACTGCGCGCCGGGCCCGGTGTAGCCCTGGTCCGCGGCGGCGTGCAGCGTCCACTGCGGGTCGAAGAGGTGCGGCCGGCCCAGCGCGCAGAGGTCCGCGCGGCCGGCGAGCAGGATGGAGTTGACGTCGTCCCAGCTGGAGATGGCCCCGACGGCGATCACCGCGACGCCGAACTCGCGGCCGACCTCGTTGCGGATCCGGTCGGCGTACGGCGTTTGGTAGCTGCGGCCGAAGGCCGGCCGCTCGTTCTTCACCACCTGGCCGGTGGAGACGTCGATGCCGTCGGCGCCGTGCTCGGCGAAGGCCCGGGCCACGGCGACGGCGTCGTCGACGTCGGTGCCGCCCTCGCACCAGTCGGTCGCCGAGATGCGCACGGTCATCGGCCGCTCCGCCGGCCAGGCCGCGCGGACGGCGTCGAAGACCTCCAGCGGGAAGCGCAGCCGGTTCTCGAGCGGGCCCCCGTAGCGGTCGGTGCGGTGGTTGGCCAGCGGCGAGATGAACGACGACAGCAGGTAGCCGTGCGCGCAGTGCAGCTCGAGGACGTCGAAGCCGGCCCGGGCCGCGGCGCGGGCGCTGTCGACGAACTGCTCGCGGATCACCGACAGCTCGGTCTCGGACAGCTCGCGGGGCACGGCGTTGGCGGGGGAGTAGGGGACGGCCGAGGGGCCGACGACGTCCCAGTTGCCCTCCGGCAGCGGCTCGTCGATGCCCTCCCACATCAGCTTGGTCGAGCCCTTGCGGCCGGAGTGCCCGAGCTGGACGCCGATCCGCGCGTCGGTGGCGCCGTGAACGAAGTCGACCACCCGGGTCCAGGCCGCCTCCTGGTCCGGTGTGTAGAAGCCGGTGCAGCCGGGCGTGATCCGGCCCTCGGGGGAGACGCAGACCATCTCGGTCATCACCAGCGCGGCGCCGCCCAGCGCCTTGCTGCCCAGGTGGACCAGGTGGAAGTCGGTGGGCAGCCCGTCGACGGCCGAGTACATGTCCATCGCCGAGACGATCACGCGGTTCTTCAGCTCCAGGCCGCCGAGCCGGAACGAGTGGAACATCGGCGGGCGCGGCTGGGCCGGCTCCGACTGGGTCCGGGCGAACCAGGCGTCGACGCCGGCCACGAACTCGGGGTCGCGCAGCCGCAGGTTGTCGTGGGTGACCCGCCGGCTCCGGGTGATGATGTTGAACGCGAACTGCTCGGGGTCCTGGTGGACGTAGCGGCCGATGTCCTCGAACCACTCGAGGCTGGCCTGGGCGGCGCGCTGGGTGGAGAGCACCACCGGCCGGCGCTCGGCCTCGTAGGCCGACAGCGCGGCGTCGACGTCCGGCTGCTCGTGCAGGCAGGCGGCCAGGGCGAGGGCGTCCTCCATCGCCAGCTTGGTGCCGGAGCCGATGGAGAAGTGCGCGGTGTGCGCGGCGTCGCCGAGCAGCACCACGTTGTCGTGCCGCCAGGTCTCGTTGCGCAGGGACAGGAAGTTCAGCCACTTGGAGTTGTTGGCGAACACCCGGTGGCCGCCGAGCACGCCGGCGAACAGCTGCTCGACCAGCGCGATCGACTTGGTGTCGCTCTCGCCGGGCGGCAGGTCGAGAGCGGCGACGTCCCCGAAGGCGCGCTGCCACACCTCCTCGTGGCACTCCACGATGAACGTGCTGCCGGTGCGGTCGTAGGGGTAGCCGTGGATCTGCATGACGCCGTGCGGCGTCTCCTCGACGTAGAACTTGAAGGCCTCGAAGACCAGGTCGGTGCCCAGCCACATGTAGCGGCAGCGGCGGGTCTCGAACGTCGGCCGGAACACGTCGGCGTAGCGGGTGCGCAGCGCCGATCGGGCGCCGTCCGCGGCGACCACGAGGTCGTGCTCGCGGCGCAGCTGCTCGGGGTCTGGCGCCTCGGTGCGGAAGTGCACCGGCACGCCGAGGTCGGCGCAGCGGCGCTGCAGGACGGCGAGCAGCTCCCTGCGGCTCATCGCGGCGAACCCGTGCCCGCCGGAGGTGGTCACCCGGCCGCGGTGGTGGACGTCGATGTCGTCCCACCGGGCGAAGTGCCGCTCCATCTCCCGGTGGACCGTCGGGTCGGCGTGCTCGATGCCGCCGAGGGTCTCGTCGGAGAAGACGACGCCGAAGCCGAAGGTGTCGTCGGGGGCGTTGCGCTCCCACACCGTGATCTCGCGCGCCGGGTCCAGCTGCTTGGCCAGGGCCGCGAGGTAGAGGCCGCCCGGCCCGCCGCCGACCACCGCGATGCGCATGCCGGTGCTCACCGGAGCCGGAACCTCTGCAGCTTGCCGGTGCTCGTGCGGGGGAGCTCGGTGCGGAACTCGACCGCGCGCGGGCACTTGTACGGCGCGATCACCTGCTTGCAGTGGGCCTGGAGCTCCTCGGCCGGCACCTCGCGGGTGCGCTCGGGGTTGAGCACGACGAACGCCTTGACGATCGTGCCGCGCTCGGGGTCCGGTGCTCCGACGACCGCGCACTCGACGACCTCGGGGTGGCTCAGCAGCGCCTGCTCGACCTCCGGCCCGGCGATGTTGTACCCGGCCGAGATGATCATGTCGTCGGTGCGGGCGCGGTAGGTGAAGTACCCGTCGGCGTCCCGGACGTAGGTGTCGCCGGTGTAGTTCCACCCGTGCCGGACGTAGACCTCCTGCCGGTCGCCGTCCAGGTAGCGGCAGCCGGTGGGGCCGCGGACGGCGAGGTGCCCCTCGGTGCCGTCGGGCACCGGCCGGCCGTCGTCGTCGAGGACGGCGGCGGTGTACCCGGGGACGGCGCGGCCGGTCGACCCGGGGCGGATGTCGTCGTCGGCCGCGGCGATGAAGATGTGCAGCATCTCCGTCGACCCGATCCCGTCGATGACCCGCACCCCGCTGGCCTCGTGCACGCCGTGCCAGACGGCGGCCGGCATCGACTCGCCGGCCGACACCGCGCGGCGCAGGCCGGCCAGCCGGTGCCCGCGCCCACCGGCGACGATCGCCTTGTAGGCCGTCGGCGCGGTGAACAGCACCGTGGCCCCGTGCTCGGCGACCGCGTCGGCGAGCAGGTCGGGGGAGGGGTGCTCGAGCAGCAGCGCGCTCGCGCCGGCGCGCAGCGGGAAGACCACCAGGCCGCCGAGGCCGTAGGTGAACGCGATGGGCGGGCTGCCGGTGAAGACGTCGTCCGGCTCGGGCCGCAGGACCTCGGCGGAGAACGTGTCGGCGATGGCGAGCACGTCGCGGTGGAAGTGCAGGGTCGCCTTCGGCCGGCCGGTGGTGCCCGAGGTGAACGCCATGAGCGCCACGTCGTCGGCCGCGGTGGCGACGTCGGGGAAGCCGCCGGGGCCGCGCGCGGCGGCCCGTGCGGTGAGGTCGTCGGGGCCCTCGCCGCCGTAGGTGACGACGGTCAGCCCGGGGACGGCGGCGCGCGCGAGGTCGTCGGTCAGCCGGGCGTCGCACAGCGCGACGGCCGGGCGGCACATCTCGCCGATGGTGGCGAGCTCGCCGGCGCGCAGCACCGGCATCGTGGTGACCGCGACAGCGCCGGCCTTGAGGACGGCGAACCAGCAGGCGACCAGGTCGGGGCCGTTGAAGCCGCGCAGCAGCACCCGGTTGCCGGGGACGACGCCCAGCTCCTCGGCGAGCACGCCGGCGATGCGGTCGGCCCGGTCGCGCAGCTCCCCGTAGGTCCAGGCCGGGCCGCCGGGCGCCCGCACGCAGGGGCGTTCGGGGCCGAACCGGGCGATCGTGCCGTCGAGGAGCTCCGTGGCGCAGTTGAGCCGCTCGGGGTAGCCGAGGTCGCCGAGGTCGATGACCGGCCACTGCCCTGGCGGGGGCAGGTGGTCGCGGCAGAAGGAGTCGACGTGGGCGGAGGGGGAGAGGAGCGGGGCGCTCAGCGTCATGGGACGGACCTCCCTGCGGTCGCCGGGTCCGGCCGGGCCGCACCCTGCGGCCAGTATGGCGCTGCGCTGACGGTAGTCAACGGGGCGAGATGCCGGGCTCGTCGGCGCGGGCTCGCGCGGCGCGGCGCGTGGCTATCGTGTGCGCGTGACCGCCGTCGAGGAGGCGGCGGCGCCGGGCCCCGTCGTCCTCCAGCCCCGCCAGCTGATCGTGTCGCTGTACGGGCTCTACGCCCGGGAGCGCGGGGGCTGGCTCTCGGTCGCCGCCGTCGTCCGGCTGATGGCCGATCTCGGGGTGGAGGAGCCCGCCGTCCGCTCGTCGATCTCCCGCCTGAAGCGGCGCGGGCTGCTCGACGCCCGCCGCACCGGCGACCTGGCCGGGTACGCGCTCACCCCGGAGGCGCTCGAGGTGCTGACCGAGGGGGACGCGCGGATCTTCGGCCGACGCCGGGCCTCCGTGGACGACGGGTGGCTGCTCGCCGTCTTCTCCGTCCCCGAGTCCGAGCGCGAGCGCCGCCACCGGCTGCGTTCGGAGCTCACCCGCCTCGGGTTCGGCACCGTCGCGCCGGGGGTGTGGATCGCTCCCGGGCACCTGGACGACGAGGTGCACGAGGTGCTGCGCCGGCGGGGCCTGGCGGGGTACGTGGAGCTGTTCTCGCGGGCGGGCGTGCCCGCGGACGAGGCGCGGGCCGCCGTCGCGCGGTGGTGGGACCTCGATGCGCTGAACGGGCGCTACGCCGGCTTCCTCGACCGGCACACCCCGGCCTTGCACCGCGCGCCACCGGACCGGCCGGTCGAGCCCGCGCGTGCCTTCGCCGACCACGTCCGGCTGGTGACCGACTGGCGGGTGCTGCCCTACGCCGATCCGGGCCTGCCGCTGGCGCTGCTGCCGGAGGACTGGAACGGCGCCCGGGCCGCCGACCTGTTCGCCGAGCTGGCCGGGCGCCTCGCCGGCCCCGCGGCCGACCACGCCCGGAGTCTCCTCGACGCCTGACCTGCCCGCCGTGGGGGCGGTTGGCTCCCGTGCGGGCGCTGCACGTCGGGCTGGTGACCGACCGGCCCGTGCTGCCCTACGCCGATCCGGGTCTGTTGCTGGCGCCACTGCCGGAGGTCTGGAACCGCGGCCGGGACACCTCGCCGGCCCGCCGGCCAGACCCGGGTCTCCTCGCTGCCTGCCCCACGGAGATGCCGTGGCGGGTCTCGCGTCAGACCTGCAGTGTCACGAACGACGGAGCCCGCCGCGCCGGCTTTGGTCGGACCCGCCGCACGCAGGGAGAGGCGCCGCCTTCTCGGTAGAAGCCGCCCGCTCAGTAGGGCGGGGGTGTGGTGGTCGCGGTCAGGCCGGTGGGGGTGGTGACGGTGAGGGTGCCGTCGGGGGTGAGGGTGTGCCGCCAGCCGGGG
>NZ_JALPKQ010000091.1:0-8354 GCF_051383655.1 Geodermatophilus sp. CPCC 205761 | reverse complement strand
GACCCGCCTTGCGCTCGCCGGGACGGCGCGGCGCCGGGGGCCGCGGCGCGGGACGGCCCGGCGCCGCCGGCCGCGGCAGCAGGCCGGGGTCCTGGCGCAGGATCGACGCCTCCAGCGCCCGCAGGTCGGGTCCGGGGTCGATGCCGAGCTCCTCGGCCAGGTGCTCCCGCGCCCGGCGCAGGCTGCCCAGCGCGTCGGCCTGCCGGCCGGCGCGGTACTGGGCGAGGGCGAGCAGCCCCCACAGCCGCTCCCGGGAGGGGTGCTGCCCGACCAGCTGCTCCAGTTCCGCGGCGGCGGCGCGGTCGTCGCGCCGGGTGCGCAGCTCCCAGAGGTCCTCCAGCGCGGTCAGTCGCAGCTCGGTGAGCCGGAGCGCCTCGGCCGCCAGCGACGCGCTGCCCTCCGTCAGCCCGGCGTAGGGGTCGCCCCGCCACAGCGACAGCGCCTCGTCGAGCAGCGCCTCCGCCCGGTCCGGGTCGGCCGGCGCGTCGGATCGCGCGTGCCGGATGAGCTCGGCGAACCGGCGCGCGTCCACGTGCTCGCCGGCGAGGGCGAGGGAGTAGCCCCCGGGATGGGTCCGCAGCCGGTCGTCCGTGGCGCGCGCCCGCCGGGCCGGCTCCAGCTCCCGGCGCAGGCGGGCGACGTAGGACTGCAGCGAGGCCTCCACGCGCGACGGCGGCTGCTCGCCCCAGATCTGGTCGACCAGGTGGGACACCGACACCGGCCGGCCCTCGGCGGCGACCAGCAGGGCGAGCAGCGCCCGGGGCTTGGGCCCGCCGAGGTCGGCCGGGACGCCGTCGACCAGGACGGCCAGCTCGCCGAACACGCGCACCTGCACGGCGCGGATGCTAGGGGCGCCGCTGTCCTCCGGACACGCAGCGGCGCCCGGGGGAGCCCGGGCGCCGCGTGGCCGGTGTCCCGCGGTCAGCCGACCGGCTCGACCTCCCGGGGCGCCGCGGTGTCCCGCGCCGGCGCGCCGGTGACGGCGGTGCCCAGCGCCCAGAGCGCCAGCAGCACGCCCGCGGCGGCGAACACCGGGGTGAACTCCGTGTCCGGCCGGACCAGGGTGAGCGGCACCGACGCGGCGTGCGCCAGGCCGCCGGCCACGCCGAGGAGTGCGACGGCGCGCCGCACCCCGCTCTGGACCCGGGCGAGCGTCGCGGCCAGGAGGACGACGGCCAGGCCGCTGACCGGGTAGAGCACGGCGGCGAGCCCGACGTGGGTGAACGCGACCGGGGCGGCGTGGCCGGCGTGCAGCGCGGAGCTGTCGACGGCGGCGGCGAGGTGGAACACCGTCTCCACCGCGTAGAGCGCGAGGGCCGCCGCTGCCACGGCCAGGCCGCGGTCGGCCGCCGCCGGCCAGACCTGCCGGCGGCGGGCCGCCCACAGCCCGCCGGCCAGCAGCACGGTGCCGATCACCAGCAGGGCGTGCCCGGGCACCCAGCGGCCGTCGGCGGTCATCACCGCCAGCTCCTCGCGGAGGGATGCCCGGGCGTCGGCGTCGGGGTGCAGGGCGCCGCCGGCGAGCATGGTGAGGCCGGAGGCCAGCAGGGCCGACCGCCAGCCCTGGGGGCGGCGGAGGGTGGCGGGTCGGGAGGTCGGTGCGGAGGTCGTCATGGCCGGGGACGCTCGCGGCCGCGTCTTGCAGTCGTCTGGACGACCACTGGATCGACGTCGAGGGCGCCGGCGCACGCGCCGACCCGGCCCGGCAATGTCGGGTACCGTACTCAACGCCCACCGGTCACGAGGCCGGGACGAGGCGAGAGGACCACACGCGTGACCGGTCCCGCGGACCCCCGGAGCGCGCCGGGAGCGGAACTCGCCCTGGGCGAACTGCACCGGCTGCTGCTCGCCGAGGAGAGCCCCCAGTCGGTGCTGCAGCGGGTGGTCGACCTGGTCCGGCGGGCGATGCCGGAGGGCGCGGAGGCATCGATCACGCTGGTGCGCGGTGACCGGCCGACGACGGCGGCCGCCACCGGGCCGATGGCCGCCGAGCTCGACGAGCTGCAGTACGCGCAGGGCCACGGCCCGTGTCTCGACGCCGCGGTCGGCGGCCACCTCGTCGAGATCGCCGACGCCCGGGCGGAGAGCCGGTGGCCTGCGTACGTCCCGGCCCTCCTCGACCGCGGCGCACTGAGCTCGATCGCCGTGCCCGTGCCCGTCGCCCACCTGACCGCCGGGCTGAACGTCTACGCCCCCTCGGCGGGCGCCTTCACCGACGACGCCCGGCGGGCCGCCACCGAGTTCGCCGCCTACGCCGGCGTCGTGCTGACCAACATCGACACCCTCCAGGACGCGCGCGAGCTCGCCGCGCACCTCCAGAGCGCGATGGAGTTCCGGTCGGTCATCGAGCAGGCGAAGGGCATCCTGATCGAGCGGCACAAGCTGACCCCCGACCAGGCCTTCCGGATGCTCGCCGACGCCTCGATGCACAGCAACCGCAAGGCGCGCGACGTCGCCGAGGACCTGGTGCGGACCGGCGAGCTGCCCGGCCGCGGGGCCGCACGACGGGACCGGCCGTGACCGACCCGGCCGGCGAGCCGGCACCGGCCCGAGCCGGGGCCCCCGGTGGATTGCCCCCCGTGGAGCTGGGCGCCGCTCTCGCCCAGATGGCCGGGCTGGTGCTCTCCCACGAGACCGTCGACACCGCCCTGGAGCTGGTGACGAGCCTGGCCGCGACCACCACCGCCGGCACGCTCGGCGCCGCGGTCACCGTCGTCGACGAGCACGGCAAGCGCTCGCGGGCGGCGTCCGACCGGCTCGTCGAGCAGGCCGATGCCCTGCAGTACGAGCTCGACGAGGGGCCGTGCCTCACCGCCTGGAGAACCCGCGAGCTCGTCCGCATCGACGACACCACCACCGACGCACGCTGGCCCCGCTGGAACGACGCCGCCGGCCAACTGGGGGTCCGGTCGGTCCTGAGTGCTCCGCTGCTGGTGACCGGAGAGTCGATCGGCGCCATGAAGGTCTACAGCGAGCGCCCCCAGCACTACGGCCCGCACGACGAGCACGTCATGCGCCTGCTCGCCGCGCAGGCCGGGATCCTGCTGGCCAACGCGCAGAGCCTGCGGGAGGCCCGCCGCCTGAGCCGGCAGCTGACCGGGGCGCTGGTCACCCGGGACGCCGTCGGGCAGGCGACCGGTGTGCTGCTCGCCCGGGGCGCGACCGGTCCGCAGGAGGCCTTCGGCCGGCTCGCCGACGCGGCCCGCCGCTCCGGCCGCTCCGTCGCGGACGTGGCCGGCGCCCTGCTGGCCGAGGTGACCTCCCGCAACGGCGGCGCGTCCGCGCCGGACTGACCGGCCGGGACCCGGAGCTGCGCCACCTCGCGCCGGTCCTCCCGGCCGGGCCCGTGACCCCGGCGCACCGGGCGGCGGTCCGGTTCTGTCGGACCCCGGGCGCATCCTCGTGCCACTGCGGCGAGAGGGGAGGCACCGGTGACCGGCGAGCTGCTGTGGGCGGTCACGGACGGACCGGCCGGGGAGAACGCGGTGCCCGCACCGGAGGACCGCCTCGACGCCGGCCGGCTCGCGCGGCACCACCGCGGTGGGTTCTGGTGCTCCACCCGGGCGGGGGGCTGCGGCGGGCGGCTGGTGCTGCAGGCCCCGGGCGGGGGCCGGCCGTCCTTCGGCCATCCCGGCGGCGCCCGGTGCGCACTGACCGAGGCCGACGCCGGACGCGCGTACGAGCACCTGCGGTACCAGCCCGCCCTCACCGCGTGGCTGGCCGGGCAGGGGCACGACGCGCGGCTGGAGCGGGGTCCCGATCCCGGCGGGCACAGCGGCCTGCACGTCGTCGTGGACGAGCTCGGTGTCGTCCTCGAGGTGCAGCTCGCGCCGCTGCCGGACACCGCCTGGCGCGAGCGCGACGACCACCTCCGCAGGAGGCACCGGCACGTCACCTGGCTCTACGGCCCCGAGGCCGAGGCCGCCGCGGTCACCGAGGTCGCCGTCCGCGGCGTCGCCGTGGCCCTCCGGCGGCACCACGTGGGTCTCTCGGTGGGCGTCCGGGACGTCGACGACCGGACGCGCTGGGTCCGGCTGGCGGCCTGCCGGCTGACCGCGGACGGTTTCGCGGCCCCCGGCACGGAGGAGGCCCGGGCGCTGCACGCCGCGCGCACGGCGCACCGGCAGAGGGCGGCGCGGCGCGTGAGGCACCGGGCCGCGGGCCCGCCGGTCCCGCAGCTCGGCCTGCCGTTCCCCGCCTGAGCGCTGCCGGGCGTCAGTCCGCGGGCGGGGGGACCGGCTCCTCGAGCCAGTTCCAGCTGTGGTGGCTGAACACGGTCTTGTTGCCACCGCCGTCGTAGACGACGAGGTGACCGGTGGCGGTGAAGCTGAAGCGGGCGTCGTTGTCGAAGCGGATCACTTCGCCGTCGGCTCGGTGCAGGTCGAAGGCCATGCCCCCGAGCCTGGCACGCAGGCCCGCGCGGAGCCCGCCGACGCGTTCCGTGCAGGTCTCTACGCCCGGGCCTCCCCGGCCAGCCGCCCCACCCGGGCGCTGGCGCCGCCCAGGTCCAGCGCCGAGCCCTCAGCCAGCGCGGCGGCGTACTCGTCGGGGTGCAGCGCGGCGCGGGTGCCCTCGACGTAGCGCTGCCCGTCCGTCGGGTCCATCCGCAGCGGGTCGTAGCCGACCCGCCGGGCGCAGGCCTGCACCGCACCCAGCAGGACGGCGCCGTCGCGCGGGCGGCCGCCGGCGGTCGCGGCGCCCACCGCGGTGAGCAGCCCCGCCAGCGTGCCGGTGGCGTCGCCCTCGCGGTGCGTGAGGTCGACCATCCGCCACAGCTGCGCCAGCGCCTCGTCGGCCCGGCCCAAGTCGGTGAGCACCTTGGCCCGGATCCACAGCACCGACGAGTGCGCCCACGAGTGGCCGAGGTCCAGGGCGAGCCGCTCGGCCGCGGCGAGGTGCGCCAGGGCCGCGTCGGCGTCGCCGGCGACCCGGGCGAACTGCCCGAGCGTCATCGCGATCTCGGCCTGCACCCACTCGATGCCCGACGCCTGGGCCAGCTCGAGGCCGCGGGCGATGTCCTGCGAGACGTCGCCCTCGGCGTCGGTCCGGCCGAGCAGCGCCCGGACGAAGCCGCGCAGCACCAGGGCCAGCGCGAGGACGCCGTCGCGCTCGTCCGGGGCGGCGGTGACGATCTCGTTGGTCCGGTCGAACAGCGAGGCGACGTCCCCGGAGAGGTAGGCCAGCAGGGCGTCGCCGAGCAGTGCCCCGCTGCGCACCGACGCCGGCGCGCCGGGGGTGGCCTCCAGCGCGGCGCCGAGCCACCGGCGGCCCTCCTGCACGTGGCCGCGGCGGTACCACCACCAGCTCAGCGCCGCCCCGATCCGGAGCGCCGCCTCGCCCTGCCCGGTGGCCAGCGTGTGCGCCAGCGCCGCCCGCAGCCCTGGCTGCTCGGCGTCCAGGCGCCGGGCGCTGGCGGTCCACTCCGGCCGGCGCAGGGTCGGCTCCAGCCGCTCGGTGAGCTCGACGACGAAGCCCGCGTGCCGGTCGCGCAACCGCCGCGCGGCGCCGTCGTAGAGGCCCTGCTCGGCGTACTGCCGCAGCGTCTCCAGCATCCGGTAGCGGCCCTCGCCGTGGTCGAGCTCCACCAGCGACTTGGCGACCAGCACCCGCAGCAGCTCCAGCGTGCCGCCCGCGACGTCCGGGCCGGCCAGCGCGGCGACCGCGTCCGGCCCGAAGCTGCCCGGCAGCACCGAGACCGCGCGGAAGACGGCCAGCTCGGCGGGGGAGAGCAGGTCGACGCTCCACTGCACGGTCGCGGCCAACGTGCGCTGGTGCGGCGGCGCGGTCCGCCACCCTCCGGCCAGGAGCGTGAACCGGTCGTCGACGCGGCCGGCGACCTCGGCCAGCGGGAGGGTGGTCAGGCACGCGGCGGCCAGCTCGACGGCCAGCGGGAGCCCGTCGAGGGCGGCGCACAGCCCGCGGACCTGGTCCAGTTCCTCGGCCGACGGATCGGCCAGGTGCGGCGCGGCCAGGCGGGCGCGGTCGAGGAACAGCTGCTCGGCGTCGCTGCCGGGGCTGCCCGCGGGCATCGGCCCGCAGGGCTGCACCGCCTCGCCGGGCAGGCCCAGTGGCTCCCGGGAGGTGGCGAGGACCCGCAGCTCGGCGCACCGAGGGAGGAGGGCGGCGCACAGGGCGGCCGCGGCCTCGACGACGTGCTCGCAGTTGTCGAGCAGGAGCAGCAGCGGCCGGTCCTGCAGCGCGGTCGCCACCGCGCCCACGGGGTCGCCGCCGGTGAGGCTGACGCCGAGGACGGTGGCGACCTGCCCGGCGACCAGGTCGGGGTCCTCCACCTCGGCCAGCTCGACCAGCGCGGCCGGCGGTGCGCCGGCCGCCCGGCGGCGCGCGGCCTCCAGGGCGAGCCGGGTCTTGCCGCTGCCACCGGGGCCGACCAGGGTCACCAGGCGTCGGCCGGCGAGCGCCGCAGCCAGCGCCTCCAGCTCCCGGGCGCGGCCGACGAAGGCGGTCAGCGGCACCGGCAGCGGCGGGAGGACCAGCGCGGCCGGCCGGGCCGGCGGCACCGGCGGCGGCGCGACCACCGGTGCCGGGGCGGGCGTGGCCAGCGCGGGGTCCTGGCGCAGGATCCGCTCGTGGAGCGCCTGCAGCGGGCGGCCCGGGTCGACGCCGAGCCCCTCGGCGAGCAGCCGGCGGCCCTCGGCGTACGCCTCGAGCGCCTCGGCCTGGCGGCCGGCCCGGTAGAGCGCCAGCATCAGCGAGGCGCGCAGGCCCTCGCGCAGCGGCTCGCCCCGCACCAGCTCCCGCAGGTCGTCGACGAGTTCGGCATGCCGGCCCATCCGCAGGTCCAGCTCCGCGGCCAGCTCCCGGGCGTCCAGCCGGGCCTGCTCCAGCCGCTCGGACTCCTCACCGGCGAAGGTGGCGGCGACGTCGGCGTAGGCGGGCCCCCGCCACAGCGCCAGCCCCTCGGCGACCGCGGCCCGGGCGCCCTCGACGTCGTCGCGCGCGGCCAGCCCGCGGGCGGTGCGCAGCAGCCGGAGGAAGCGCAGCGCGTCGACGTCGTCGGGGTCGACGGCCAGCTGGTAGCCGGGCTCGCGGGTGAGCAGCACCGTCCACGCTCCGGGCCGGCTGTCCGGCTCCAGCTCGCGGCGCAGCCGGGACACGACCGCCTGCAGGGTCGCCGCCACCGAGCCGGGAGGCTGTCCGCTCCACACCCGGTCGACGAGCAGGTCGAAGGCGACGGGCCGCCCGGCGTCGACCAGCAGGGCGGCGATGACGGCGCGGTGCCGCGGAGTCGGGTTGACGAGGGGACGGCCGTCGCGCCAGACCTCCACGGGCCCGAGCACGCGGAACGAGGTGCCGGTCATCGGTGCGCAGCGTAGGGGGCAAACGCCCGGTTCCGGGGCCGACCTGCTGCCCAAGCGGTGGGCAAGGCCCGGCCAAGGGATCGTCGCCACCCTCCCGGTGTCCGCCCGCCGCACCCCGGAGAAGCCCGTGCCCCTTCCCCCCGCCGTCCTCCCGGCCGACCTCACCGAACTGCTGGGCGCCCGCCTGTCCCCGGCCGCCGGCCTCCGGGACGGAGTCGTCCGCGCCGCCGCGGCCGCCGACGTGGTGGCCACCGTGCGGCTGGCCGGCCGGCACGGGGTGGCGGTGGCGGTCCGCGGCGACGACACCCCGCCCGGCCCCTCGGCGCGGGCGCTGCTGGTCGACCCGGACGGCCTCGACGAGGTCACCGTCTCGCCCGAGGGCTGGGCCCGGGTCGGCGCCGGGGTGCGCTGGCGGCGGCTCCTCGACGCGGCCGCGGCGCACTCCCTCGCCCCGCTCACCGGCGCCGCGGTGACCGAGCGGGTCGCCGACTCGGTCACCGGCGGGGGAGTGGGGCCGCTGGCCCGGACCTACGGCGTGGCCTCGGACCGGGTCCGCGCGGTCGAGCTGGTCACCGGCGACGGCACGTTGCGCCGGGTGACCCCCACCGAGCACGCCGAGCTGTTCTGGGGTGTGCGCGGCGGCGCGGGCGTGCCGGGCCCGGTGACCGCGGTCGAGCTGGACCTGCTCGGCGCCGGCACGCTGCTGGCCGGCGAGCTGCGCTGGTCCGCCGACGACACCCCGCGGGTGCTGGAGGCCTGGCGGGCGTGGGCGGCGGCGCTGCCGCCGCAGGCCGGCACCTCGGCGGTGCTCACCGGGCACCGGCACGGCGCGGCGTGGGTGGCGGTCCGCTTCGCCTGGACCGGCGACCCGGGGGACGGCGCGGCGGTGCTCGCCCCGCTGCGGGCGGCCGCCCGGCCCGCGGCCGACGAGGTGGCCGTCCGCGGCCCCGCCGGGCTCGGCCCGGGCGCCGCCGGCCTCCGGCCGGGGGGCGGGTCCTCCCTGCTCCTCCCCCCGCTGCCCGCCCCCCGCGAAGG
>NZ_JALPKQ010000090.1:0-8395 GCF_051383655.1 Geodermatophilus sp. CPCC 205761 | reverse complement strand
CTTCCCGCCGCAGCTGGTCCGCGCCGCCAACACCCTGCTCAAGAAGAAGGTGCTGTTCGGCTCCGACTACCCGCTGCTGCGGCCCGAGCGCTGGATCCGCGACTTCGAGCAGCTCGAGATCCGGGACGAGGTCAGGCCGCTGGTGATGAAGGAGAACGCCATCAGAGCGCTGGGTCTGCGCTGACGTCCGGCGCCGGCACCCAGCGGGACCGGGCGACGGCGGCCACGGCGGTCAGGACGGTCGCGAGGACGGCGGCCACGGCGAAGATGACGGTGAACCGGCCCGCGTCGACCAGGTCGGCCAGGGCGACCGCGGCCACCGAGCTGCCGGCGAACAGGGCCCCGGCGAAGCACGCCACCACCAGGGCCCGGGCCGCCGGGAGGACCTCGGTCGCCCAGGTCTGCAGCGACGTGTGCAACGCCGTCCAGGTCAGGCCCAGCAGGCCGGCGCCCGTGGCCGCCGTCCCGACGTCCTGCGAGACGGCCAGCAGCGCGCAGCCGAGGACCGCGAGCGCGCCGCCTGCCACGATCAGCCGCCAGGGGTGCCAGGTGCGCGACAGGCGCCCCACCACCGCGGACCCGACCAGCACCGCGGCGCCGTACACGGCGGTCGCCACGCCGGCGAGCGAGAGCGAGGCGCCGCCGGCGTGGGCGGCGACCGGGACGAGGGTCAGGACGCCGATGAGCACGGCCCCCTCGGTGAACGCCAGCCCCAGCACCAGGAGCGCGGGCCGGGACCGGGCGATCCGGCGCACCGACTCCAGCGGCGACGTCCGGGCGCGACCGGTCCGCGGCTCGGGCAGGGAGCGCAGCACCCAGACCAGCACCAGCGCACCGACGCCGGTGGCGAGGAAGGCCGCGCGCCAGGAGAACCGGTCGGCGAGGACGCCCGCCCCCGCGGACGCGACCGCCGTGCCGACCGCCACGCCGACCATCAACCGCGCGATCGCGTGCTGCCGCGCGCCCGCGGGCACGGTGTCACCGAGGTAGATCAGGCAGGAGGGGTAGGCCGCGCCGAAGAAGCCCCCGGCCAGACCGCGGGTGACGGCCAGGACGGCGACGGAGCCGGACAGGGCCGAGACCGCGGTCAGCAGGCCGGCCAGCAGCAGGGCGACCCGCATCGTCGGCACCCGCCCGAACCGGTCGGCGGCGACGCCCCAGAGCGGCTGGGACAGCCCGTAGACCAGGAAGTAGGCGCCCGCGGCGGCGACCACCGCCGCCACCGGAGCCCGGAGGTCCGCCGCGATGGCCACCAGCATCGGCGCCATCGCGAACCGGTCCAGCGTGCTGACCAGGCCCACGGCCTGGAGCAGCTTCAGCGGCGCGGTGGCCTCTCCCGGCGCGGCTGCCCGTCCCGGCACGGCCGGCCGCCGACGCCGGGTTCGCGCAGGCCGGACCTCTTCCAGGACCCGCTCCTCTCCCGAGATCGGCGACGTCTCGCCCGGACACGACCCTGCCATGCGCAGCCTGGGGATCGCGGATGCGCAGTAGACTGCTCACATGGCCACCCCACAGCTGCCGCCGTTCCACCTCGCCATCCCGGTGCACGACATCGAGGCGGCCCGCCACTTCTACGGTGAGGTCCTCGGTTTCGGCCGGGGTCGCTCCGCCGAGCGCTGGACCGACTGGAACCTCGACGGCCACCAGGTCGTCACGCACCAGGTCGACGGTCACGTCAACGCCGTGGCGGGCACCAACCCGGTCGACGGCCACGACGTGCCGGTGCCGCACTTCGGGCTGGTGCTGGGCGTCGAGCGGTTCCAGGAGCTCGCGCAGCGGCTGACCGACGCGGGCACGCAGTTCGTCATCGAGCCCTACGTCCGCTTCCGGGGCGAGCCCGGCGAGCAGTGGACGATGTTCTTCCTCGACCCCTCCGGCAACGCGCTGGAGTTCAAGGCCTTCGCCGACCTGAGCGCGCTGTTCGCGGTCTGATCCCGTGACGGCCGGGGACAACGACGAGGACGCCGGGGCGCTGACCGGCGAGGGCGAGCTCGCCCGCGACTTCCTCGCGCAGGTCGGTGCCCGCATCCGGGCGCAACGCACCAGCAGCTCCCTCACGGTGCAGCAGCTCGCCGACCGCGCGGGGATCAGCCGCCGGCTGCTCACCCAGATCGAGCTCGGGCAGGCCAACCCCAGCCTCGTCACGGTCACCCGGATCGCCCGCCGGCTGGGCACCGAGTTCACCGAGCTGCTGGACGCCGGCACGTCCGGGTCGCCGATCGAGGTGCACGACACCGGCGTGCACGTCCTCGTGTGGTCGAGCGCGGCGGGCAGTACCGCCCACCTCCTCGAGGCGGCCGCCGGATCCCGGTCGGCCGACCTGTGGCGGTGGCGCCTCGTCCCCGGGGACACCTACCGCGGCCGCGCCGACCCGGCGAGGTCCCAGGAGCTGTTCTACGTGCTGACCGGCGCGCTGACGCTCACCGCCGACGAGCAGCGGGTCGTCGTCCCGGCCGGGGCCTCGAGCCGGCTGCGCAGCGACCGGCCCTACACCTACGGCAACGACGGCGACGTCCCGGTGGAGTTCCTCCGCACCGTCGCCCTGGCCCCCTGACCGTCCCCGCCCGCGGGGTCCTCAGCCCGGATCGGACTCGTGCCCGGCCGGCACGGCCCGGATCAGCCCGCTGTACGCGTCGGCCGCGCGGATCCCGCCGCTGACCACGTCCTGGATCGTGCGCGCGATCGGCATGTGCAGCCCGCGCTCGTCGGCCAGCTCCACCACCGTGGCCACCGTCTTCACCCCCTCGGCGACCATCCGCATCTCGCCGAGCACCTCGTCCAGCGTCCGGCCCAGGCCCAGCTGCTCGCCCACGTGGCGGTTGCGGCTCTGCGGGCTCATGCAGGTGGCGACCAGGTCGCCCATGCCCGCCAGCCCGGCCAGGGTGGCCGCCTCGCCGCCCATGGCCACGGCCAGGGTGGTGAGCTCGGCCAGGCCGCGTGCCATCACCGCCGCGCGGGTGTTGTCACCGACCCCCAGGCCCTGCGCCATGCCGGTGGCGATGGCGACGACGTTCTTGAGCGCACCGCCGATCTCGCAGCCGACCACGTCGTGGTGCGTGTAGACGCGGAACACCCCGCGGCCCACCTCGCGCTGCAGGGCGGCGGCGACGGACAGGTCGGTGGTCGCGATCACGCTGGCCGCCGCCTGGCCGGCCATGATCTCCCGCGCGAGGTTCGGCCCGGTGAGCGCTGCGGCAGGCCGCCCCGGCAGGACCTCCTCGACCACCTGGGTCATGCGCAGGTGGGTGTCGCGCTCGAGCCCCTTGCTCAGGCTCACCACCGGGAACCACGGCGCCAGGTACGGACGGGCCTGCTCGAGGGTGTCCCGGAACGCGCCGGTAGGCACGCCGACGACCAGCAGCTCGGCGTGCCGGGCGGCCTGCTCCAGGTCGGCGGTGGCGCGCAGCCGGGCGGGGAGCCGGGCGCCGGGGAGGTACGCGGCGTTGCTGCGCTGCTCGGTGACCTCGGCCGCCACGTCGGGCTTTCGCGCCCACAGCAGCACCTCGTGGTCCCGCCGGCACAGCAGCGCGGCCACCGTCGTCCCCCACGACCCGGCCCCGAGAACCGTCACCCTCATCGTCGTCCTCCCTCGCGGCCGTCCGGCGACGGCGTACTCCGCGCACACCGATCACCCGGCCCGGACAGGATGGCCCCCGGGCGTCGAGCGAGGTACTCGCCCGACGCGGTTCTCCCGCCGCCGCCGGCCGGCACGTCCCCTACGCTGGGCCCCGGCGTGCCTCACGCCCAACCCCAGACCGGCCCTCCACGCGGGCCGGCACCGCGGGGCAAAGGGGACTGCGAGAGCCTCGAGGTGCCGGTACGGCCCTGGCGTGTGCAGCTCCGGACACCACGGCTGCGGCGGCGGACGGCGCGTGGAGCCGACCACCGCAGCGCGGCCGGGAGAGTCCGACCATGACCACTGCCAAGCAGCTCAAGGCCCGCGTGCGTGCGCGCATGGCCCGCACCGGGGAGCGGTACGCCGTCGCGCGCGCCCACGTCGTCGGTTCGGCGGGCGACGGCGCCGGCCCCGCCGTCGACGCCGGGTGGGCGCTGCGGGGCGGCACCGACCCCGACACCGCGGCCCTCGCGAACGTGCTCGCACACCGCGGCGTCACCGGCCCCGACGGGCCGCTGACCGAGCCGCTGCTGCTCGTCGTCGGCGGCGGCCTCGGCGCCGGCTACATCCTGTGGGAGTTCGCCCACGACGACGGTCGGATCGTCACCCTCGGGTTCACCCACTCGTGGCAGTACTTCGACCGGCGCCTGGCCACGACCGTCGACCGGCTGGGGCTGGACGCCACGTGGGCGCGCACCGGCGGCGCGGCCGGCGCCGCCCGGGCGCTGGCCTCGACGCTGGCCGACGGCGACCCGGCGATCATCTGGCCGGACCGCTACCACGCCGGCTACTGGCACCTGCCGCCCTTCCTCGACGGCGGCGGCGGTCACCCGGTCGTCGCCTACGCCTCGTCGGGTGGGCGGGTGCACGTCGACGACCGCACGCTGGCGCCGCTCACCGTGCCGGTCGCCGACCTCGACCGGGCGCGGGCCCGGGTCGGCAGCTACCGGAACGCCATGCTCGTCGTCCGCTCCACCGGCACCGTCGTGCCGGCCGACCGGCTGCGCGCCGCGGTGCTCGAGGGTCTCCGGGCCACCGTCGACCACCTCGGCGGCAGCTCGACCTCCTTCGCCCTGCCCGCCTGGCGCCGGTGGTCGCGGCTGCTCGTCGACGCCCGCGCCGCGAAGGGCTGGCCGACGGTGTTCGCCGACGGGCGCGGGCTGCTGAGGGCACTGGCCAGCGTGTGGGAAGCCGTCGAGCCCGCCGGGATGGACGGCGGCCACCTGCGCGGCCTGTTCGCCGACGGGCTGGCGCAGGCCGCCGCGGTGCTGGACGAGCCGGGGCTGGTCGCTGAGGCGCAGCGGTGGCGGGAGATCGCGACGCGCTGGCACGCCCTCGCCGAGACCGCGCTGCCCGACGACGTCCCCATGATCGCCCGGCTCCGTGAGCTCACCGCGACCGTCACCGGCGCGGTCGCCGAGGGCGACGCGGGCGCCGGGGAACGGGCCACCGCCGCCGAGGAGCTCTGGCGGCTGCGGGCCGAGCACGCCGACGCTCCCCCGCTGGACGGCGACCGCCTCGCCGCGATCCGCGCCGAGATGAGCCGGCACCTCGGCGGGATCCACGACGCCGAGGTCGCGGCGGTGCGCCGGCTCGGCGGCCTGCTCGCCGGCGCCTGACGGAGGTGGGGAGGGCGGAGCCCGTGCGGCCTCCGCCCTCCCGTGTCAGGGGCCGGCCCGCGTGCCGGATCTGCTACATGTCTGCTTGACGGCGACAGGACAGGTGTAGAGGATCCTCCCGCGTTCCCCCTCTTCCCCTTGGCCTGGAGGCCCCGCATGACCCCGATCACAGACGCTGCCCACGCCGACTCGGAAGCGCTGTGGCGCTGGTCGGCCCGGCAGGTGGCGCACGGCGTCGCCACGCGATCGATCTCGGCACGCGAGGTCGTCCAGAGCTGCCTGGACCGCATCGACGCGGTCAACCCGGGGTTGAACGCCCTGGTGGAGGTGCGTCCGGACGAAGCGCTGGCGTGCGCCGCGGAGGCCGACCGGCTGACCGCGTCCGGCGCCGAGCTCGGGCCGCTGCACGGGGTCCCCGTCGCGATCAAGGTGAACTCCGATCAGACCGAGCACGCCACGACCAACGGCGTCGCGGCGTTCAAGGACAACATCGCCTCGACCGACAGCCCGCACGTCGCCAACCTGCGCCGCTCCGGGGCGGTCCTGCTCGGCCGCAGCAACACCCCGGCGTTCTCCTACCGCTGGTTCACCGACAACGACCTGCACGGGCGGACGCTCAACCCGTGGGACGCCTCGCGCACTCCGGGCGGGTCGAGTGGTGGCGCGAGCGCGGCGGTCGCGGCCGGGATGGTGCCGATCGCCCACGGCAACGACATCGGCGGCTCCGTCCGGTACCCGGCCTACGCCTGCGGCCTGGTCGGACTCCGCCCGACCGTGGGCCGGGTGGCCGGGCTCTACGGGCCTGAGGGTGTCGACCCCGCACTGTCGGTGCAGTCGATGCTCGTGCAGGGCCCGCTGACCCGCTCCGTCGGCGACGCCCGCCTGGCGCTCGACGGGCTGACCGGCGACGATCCCCGCGACCCCTTCCACGTGCCGGGCGCGCCCGTGGCGCCGCCGGCCGGACGCCCCCTCCGCGTCGCGCTGGTACGCGACCACGGCGTCGCCACGCCGACGGCGGAGGTCGGCGCCGCGCTGGACCAGGCCGCCGGCTGGCTGACCGATGCCGGCTACGTCGTCGAGGAGGTCGAGCTGCCACTGCTGGCCGAGGCCTACCGGCTCTGGTACCTGCTGTGCATGGCGGAGTTCCGCCAGATCATGCCGCTGGTCGAGGAGGTCGGCGACGAGGGCATGCAGCGCGCGGCGGCGGGCTATTACGCCGTCTCCTCCGAGTGGTGGGGCGCTCAGCCCGGGCTGACCGACTACATGAACGGGTACGCCCGGCGGGGCACGCTGATCCGGGTCCTCGCGGAGTTCATGCAGCGCTACTCCACCGTCCTGCTGCCCGTCTCGGCGGAGCAGGCGTTCGAGCAGGACGCCGACATCGCGAGCGTGGAGAGCATGCGGCGGGTGATGGCGGCGCAGGCGTCCATGATGGCGATCCCTGTGCTCGGCTTCCCGGCGCTGTCGGTCCCCACCGGCGTGGCCGGCGGCCTCCCGGTCGGAGTGCAGCTGCTCGGCCGCCGCTTCGACGAGAACGGCATCCTCGACGCCGCAGAGGTGATCGAGGCACGGGCGGGCGTCTTCACGCCCATCGACCCGCGCTGATCGTCGTTCCGGGGGCCACCGTGGCGACAGCGGTGGTCCCCGGGACGGGCGGATGGTGATGCTGCGCACAGTGGGTCCCGTGGGGCGGCGTCGCTCCGGCGCTGGGCCCCGCCTCCCGGGCCGGGGCGCCGTCGGTCGCCACACTCCTCGCATGCGCCTGGCTGTCTGCTCCTCCAAGGGCGGTGTGGGCAAGACGACGACCGCGGCGAACCTCGCCGCCGCACTCGCCCGCCGGGGCCGGGTGCTCGCCGTGGACGTCGACCCGCAGGACAGCTTGGGACGGGCCTTCGGTGTCGTCGCCAAGCGCCCGGACGACAGCCTGGCCGCACTCCTTGAGGACCCGGCGGCCGACGCCCGGGCGGTCATCCGGCACGACGTCGCCCCCGGGCTGGACCTCCTGCCGGCCCACCCGGCGCTGGAGACCGCGGCCGCCCGACTGGCCGGCACGGGTGGCCTCGTCACCAGCGTCCGCCGCGTGCTGCGACCGCTGATCGGCGACTACGACCACGTCGTGCTCGACACCCGCGGCGACCTGGGCGGCCTCACCCTCGCCGCCCTCTGCGCCGCGGACGCCGTGCTCACCGTCTTCACGAGTGACCCCGGATCGGCCCTCGGGGCCGTCCGGGTCGCGACCTTCCTGGACCAGCAGCGCGCCTACGAGAACACCTCCGCCGTGCTCGTCGGGGTGGCCTGCGCCGTGTGGGACCACCGGGGGCGCGCCGCCCGCGAGGTCGCCGGCGCCCTCGAGGACACCGGGCTGCCGCTGCTCGCGACCCGTGTCCCGCTGTCCCGGCGGGTGCCGACGAGCACGCTCGCCAAGCGACCTGTCGTGCTCTCCCAACCGACCAGCCCGGTCGCGGACGCCTACACGGCGCTCGCGGACGAGGTGCTCGCCGCCGCCGAAAGGGTCCCCGCATGACCACGAAGCCGTCCTCTCCGCCGTCTCCTCGCCCGCGGGCCCTCCAGGACGACCTGCTGGCCGACCTCCGTCAGGCCGCCCCGATGCCGGTGGGGCGGCCGGAGCCGGCGCACCCGGCGTCGGCCCCGGCGCAGCCGTCGTCGGCCCCGGCGCAGCCGTCGGAGACCACGGCGCAGCCGTCGGAGACCACGGACCCGCAGACGCCCGTCGTCGACGTCCGGGTGACGCCGTTCCGGTGGTCGGCACCGAGCCTGCGACCCGGCGGTGCCGGCAGGGGTCTGGTCCTCACGGCCGGCCCGGTGCGGATCTCCACCACGGGTCGCGGCCGCTGATCCACACGGGTGTGTCGGCGCGCTGAGCCCGCCGCCTCCGTCGCCTCCAGCCAGTGCGTCCGGAGGTCGGCACGTCGACGTGTCGACAGGTCGTCTCGTGGGGTCGGTCCGGCCTCAGAACGGTGGCGGGTCGTCGGCGGGGCCGGACGTGGGCGGTGTCGTGGCCGCTGCCGGCGGGTCGGGTGGTCGGCGGTCGAGCCCGGGTGGTCGGGTGCTGCGGGTGCTGCGCGTGACCCCCGAGGGTGTGGTGACGTGCAGGGTGCCGTCGGCGTCCATGACGAACCGCCAGCCGCGGGCGTGGGTC
>NZ_JALPKQ010000008.1:0-147980 GCF_051383655.1 Geodermatophilus sp. CPCC 205761 | reverse complement strand
CGGGCGCCGGTCCGCGCCGCGGCCGACCCGCGCCGCGCGAGGCCGGTGAGGTCGGTCGCCGTTGCGGCGGCGAGGCCGTGCGCCCGGAGGTCCGCCGCGCCCTCCAGCGCGGTGGTGGTGTCCCGTAGCGCGGCGATCCGCAGCTCGGCCTCGGCCCGGGCGGCGCCGGCGTCCACCCGCCGGTGCACGGCCAGGACCGTCGCGACCGTGGCCAGCAGCACCAGCCCGGCCGCACCCGCGGCGGCCGGCGACACCAGCGCCAGCGCGGCGGCCGTGGCCGCGGTGACGACGCCGGCCACCAGGGCGGGCGGCACCACCCGCACCGAGAGGTCCTGCACGAGGCCGACGTCCCCCACGACGCGGGCGAGGGCGGAGCCCGGCGTCCGGTCTGCGGCGATGCCCTGCCGGGCCAGCGCCCGCCACACCCCGACCCGCAGGTCGGCGGCCATGCGGAGCGCCGCGTCGTGCGCGGTCATCCGCTCCACCCAGCGCAGGCCGGCCCGGCCGAGCCCGAACGCCCGCACGCCCACGATGGCGACGAGGAGCGTGAGCACCGGGGGCATCTCCGCCGCGCGCACGATGAGCCAGCCGGAGACGGCGGTCAGGGCGATCCCGGCGCCGGCCGACGCGGTGCCGGCGGCGACCGCCCGCGCCAGCGCCCTCCGCGGCCACCCGAGCGGGCGCAGCTCCGGACTCTCGGCGTGGAGAGGGCGGTCAGTCCGGTCGGGGGGCGGACTTTCCGCGCCGGAAGTCCGGTCATGGTCCGGACTCTCGGCGCGGAGGGTCCCGTGCGGGAGGGTGACCGTCCGGTCGGCGAGGGCGGCCAGGACGGGGTCGTGGGTGACCAGGACGATCGTCACCGTGCCGCGCAGGGCGGCCAGCACGGCGGAGACCCGTGCGGCGGCCGCGTCGTCCAGGTGCGCGGTCGGCTCGTCCAGCAGCAGCAGGCGGGCTCCGCGGCGGATCCGCACGAGCGCGCGGGCGAGCGCGACGCGCTGCAGCTCGCCGGGGGACAGGGTGGCGCAGCTGCGGCCCGCGAGCTCGGCCGCTCCCACCCGGGCCAGCGCGTCGACGGCGAACGCCTCACCCACGACCTCGTCCACCCCGGGCTCCGAGGCCGCGTGCCGGCGGAGCTCGTCGGCGACCGTCTCGCCGGTGGTGCGCGGGTGCTGCGGCACGACCGCGACCGTACCGGCAGGGACGCCGGTCACCGTCCCCTCCACCGCGGCCGTCGGCGGCAGCAGCCCGGCCAGGACGGCGAGCAGCGTCGACTTGCCCGAACCGCTGGCCCCGGCGACGGCGACCAGCTCGCCGGGGCGGACGTCCAGGTCCACGGGCGGCAGCGCCGGGACGGCCCGCCCGGGGTGGCGCACGGTCAGCCCGCGGACGGCGACGTCGGCACCCCGCGGGTCGTCGTCCGCCGGCTCGGGGATGACCGGCGGGAGTGCCGGTGCGGCCAGCACCGTGCGCGCCTCGGCCGCGGCCAGGGCGGCGTCCTCCGAGGCGTGGTGGGCGGCGCCGAGCGCGCGCAGCGGGGCGAAGGCCTCCGGCGCCAGCAGCAGCGCGGTCAGCCCGACGGCCAGCGCGAGGTCGCCGTGCACCAGCCGCAGGCCGACGGTCACCGCGACCAGCGCGACCGAGAGGGTCGCGATCAGCTCCAGCACCAGGGCGGAGAGGAACGCCAGCCGCAGCGTCGCCAGCGTGCGGCGTCGGGACGCCTCGCCGAGCTCGGCCAGGGTGGCGGCCTGCTCGGCGGCCCGGCCCAGCCCGACCAGCACCGGGAGTCCGCGGACCAGCTCGGCGACGTGCGCGGCGATGCGGTCCAGGGCGCGGGCGGCGGCGGTCGTGCCGTCCCGCGTGGTGAGGCCGACCAGCACCATGAACACCGGCACCAGCGGCAGCGTGACCGCGACCAGCACGGCCGAGAGCAGGTCGGTCCAGGCCAGCACGACCAGCAGGGCCGGCGGGACGACGAGCGCCTGCGCCAGCGCCGGGAGCTGGGCCGCCAGCCCGGGACCGAGGTCGGCCAGCCGGGTCGTGGCCAGCACCGCCGCCGGCCCGGGGCCGCCGGCCGCCGCCACCGCGGCCGGGGAGTCGGCGAGCCGGGCGACCAGCGCGGCGCGCAGCTCCTCCTCGGCGCGGCAGGCGTCGCGGTCGGCGAGCAGCTCGCCGGCCCACGCGGTGACCGCGCGCAGAGCGACCCCGGCGGCGGCCACCAGCAGCGGAGCGGCCACCGGCCCGTCGGCGTGCCCGGCGGCGCGGGCGACGGCGTGCGCCAGCCCGGCGGCCAGCAGCACGAGACCCGCCGTCTGCACCAGCGCGACGGCGGCCTGCCGGACCAGCGCGGCGGTCAGCCCCGGGACGCCGGCCAGCGCCGCCAGCGGCCCGCGCCCCCGGCGGTTTCCGCGGAAATCGCCGGTCGGGGCGGGCCTCCCGCGGCTCATGCGTGCACCGGCTCGGCGGTCAGCCGCTTGCGGAACACCCAGTAGGTCCAGGCCTGGTAGCCGAGCACCACCGGCAGGCCGATCCCGGCCGCCCACGTCATGACGGTCAGCGTGTAGGCGCTCACCGAGGCGTCGGTGACCGTGACGTCGAACGCCGGATCGATCGTCGAGGGGACGACGACGGGATACGCCGCTCCGAAGACGGCCGCCGCGGCGGCGACCAGCATCCCGCCCCACGCCGCGAACGCCTGCCCCTCCCGCCCGGCCCGCAGCCGCGCCCACGCGACCACGACGGCCAGCGCCGCGACCGCCCACAGCACCGCGGTGACCGGGGTGCCGTACCGCAGGTGCGCGATCCCGGCCCAGGCCAGCAGCGGCAGTGCGGCCACCGGTGCCCAGCGCCGGGCGAACGCGCGGGCGGCGACCCGCACCGGCCCGTCGGTCTTCAGCGCGAGGAACACCGCGCCGTGCACGACCGAGAACGCGAGGACGGCGGCCGCGCCGAGCAGCGCCGGCCACCCGAGCCCGGCCAGGGCGCCGCCCACCCGGGAGCCGTCGGCGTCGATCGGCAGCCCCAGCGTGGTCGCACCCAGCGCGGCACCGATCCCGGCCGCGGCGATGAGCGAGCCGGCGGTGATGACCCGCGTCCACGTCGCGTCCCAGGCCTCGGTGTGGTGCGAGTGCCGCCACTCGAAGGCGACCGCCCGGATGATCAACCCGAACAGCACGAGCACGAACGGCAGGTGCAGCGCCGGCAGCCAGGTGGCGTACCAGCCGGGGAAGGCCGCGAACACCGCGCCGACGGCGGTGATCAGCCAGACCTCGTTGCCGTCCCACAGCGGGCCGATGGTCCGCAGCAGGAGGTGGCGGTCGGCGGGGCGGCGGCCGAGCACCGGCAGCAGCGCGGCGACGCCGAAGTCGAACCCCTCGAGCAGCAGGAAGCCGATCCAGAGCACCGCGACGGCGGCGAACCAGAGGGTCTGCAGGTCCATGGTCAGCTCCAGCTCAGTAGGCGAACGAGAGGACGTCGTCGTCGCGGTCGGCCGGCCGGTCGGCGTCCGGCGGGTGTCCGGGTGTGGGCGCGCCGTCCCCCGTGGTCACGCCCCGGCGGACGAAGCGGGTGATCAGCCACAGCTCGACGACGGCGAGCGCTCCGTAGACGGCGGTCAGCGCGATCAGCGACGTCCACACCTCGGTGGCGCTGATGCCGGGGGAGACGGCCTGCGCGGTGAAGAACCAGACCTGCTCGTCGACGGGCACGTCCGGGTTGGGGTAGACGACGAACGGCTGGCGGCCCATCTCGGTGAAGATCCAGCCGGTCGCGTTGGCGACGAACGGCGCGGCGACGGCGAGCAGCGCGCCGTACACGCCGATCCGCCAGGTCGGCACCCGTCCCCTGCGCGTAGCCCACAGCGCGTAGGCGGCGACGCCGGCCGACACCGCGCCCATGCCGATCATCAGCCGGAAGCTCCAGTAGGTGACCCCGAGCAGCGGCGTGTAGTCGATCTCCTCGCCGGCCAGCGCGCCGAAGCGCGACGGGTCGTCGGGGTAGGTCTCGCCGTAGACCTCGCCGTAACGCTCCTGCAGCTCGTTCACGCCGGGAACGGCGGTCGAGAAGTCGCCGTGGGCCAGGTAGGAGAGCAGGTACGGCACGGTGATCGAGTGCACGTCGTCGCACTCGTTGGAGCCGAGCTTGCCCCAGGCGAAGATCGAGAAGGAGGCCGGCGCCTCGGTCTCGCACAGCGCCTCGGCGGAGCTCATCTTGAGCGGCTGCTGCTGGTACATGAGCTTGCCCTGCCAGTCGCCGGTGAGGGCGACGAGGGCGAAGGCGGCCAGCGACACCCAGCCGCCGAGCCGCACCGACCGGCGCCACACGGCGTGGTCGACGTCGGTGGTCGGCCGGTCCGCCAGCTTCCGGCGGCGCAGGTGCCACAGCCCGACGCCGACCAGCAGCGCGCCGGCGACCATGAGCGCGGCGACGATCGCGTGGCTGAACGCGGCCAGTGCGGTGTTGTTGGTGAGGACGGCGAGGAAGTCGACCTGGACCGGCCGCCCGTCCTCGCTCACGGCGACGCCGACCGGGTGCTGCATCCACGAGTTGGCCGCGATGATGAAGTACGCGCTCACCACCGAGCCGATGACGGCGGCCCAGAGCGCGGCCAGGTGCAGCTTCTTCGGGATCCGGCCCCAGCCGAAGATCCACAGGCCGAGGAAGGTCGACTCGAGGAAGAACGCCAGCAGCGCCTCGAGGGCCAGCAGCGAGCCGAAGACGTCGCCGACGAACCGGCTGTACTCGCTCCACGCCAGGCCGAACTGGAACTCCTGCACCAGCCCGGTGGCGACGCCGAGCACGAAGTTGATCAGGTAGACCCGGCCCCAGAACCGGGTCATCCGCAGCCACTCGGGCTTGTCGGTCCGCACCCACATCGTGTGCATGACCGCGACCAGGATCCCCAGGCCGATGGTCAGCGGGACCATCAGGAAGTGGTAGACGGTCGTGATCCCGAACTGCCAGCGCGCCACGTCCAGGACGTCCACGGCCGCTCTCCTCACTGGGCGACGTACGATCGGTCGATTTCTTTCTACGCCGGGTAGAAGACGAAGTTCTACGATACGTAGAAGACGGTCGTGTGATCCGCAGGACAGGAGGACCCGTGGCGTCGCTGGGCGAGCTGGAGCGGGCGGTGATGGAGCGGCTGTGGTCGGCCGGCGGTCCGGTTGCGGCCACCGAGCTGCGCGACGGGCTGGCCGACCGGGGCCTGGCGCTGACGACCGTGCACACGGTGCTCAGCCGGCTGGAGCAGAAGGGCTTCGTCGTCCACGACGAGGCCCGGCCGCGCCGCTTCCGGGCGCGGGCCACCCGCGAGGAGCACGCCGCCGAGCTCATGCACGAGGTGCTCGGGCAGGCCGGTGACCGGCAGGCGGCGCTGGCCCGGTTCGTCGGGGGTGTCGACGCAGACGAGGCGCGGCTGCTGCGCGAGCTCCTGGCCGGGGCGGGTCCCGACACCGCGCGCTGAGCATGCTCCCCGCCACCGCGGCCGCCCTCGCCGTGCTGACCGCGCTGCTGGCCTGGCCCGTGCCGGCGCTGCTGGCCCGGGCCGGGTGGCCGCGCCGCGACCCGCTGGTCGCGCTGGTCTGCTGGCAGGCGATCGGGCTGGCCGGTGGCCTGTCCATCATCGGCGCGCTGCTCGTGCACGGTCTCGCGCCGTGGGGTCACTCGCTGCCGGAGGCGGGCTGGTCGGTGCTCACCGGGCACCCGGCGGCGGACCCGGTGCGCGGCGACCACTGGGTCACGCTGACCCTCGCCGCAGTGCTCGCCTCGGAGCTGGTCGGCGTCCTGCTGCTGTCGTGGCTGCGCACCGCCCGCACCCGCCGCCGCCACCGGGAGCTGCTGGAGCTCGTCGTCCGCCCGGCCGCGGTGCCCGACGCGCGGCTGCTCGAGCACCCCGCGCCGGTGGCCTTCTGCATCCCCGGCGCCAGGCCGCTGCTGGTGCTCTCCTCCGGGATGGTCGCCGAGCTCGACGCCGACCAGCTGGCCGCCGTCGTCGCGCACGAGCGCGCCCACCTGCGCGAGCACCACCACCTGTACCTGCTGCCGTTCGTGGCATGGGAGGCGGCGCTGCCGGTGCTGCCCGCGGCCGCCCGAGCGCACGCCGCGGTGCGGGCGCTGGTGGAGATGCGGGCCGACGACGTCGCGCTGGGGTCCCTCGGCGGGGCGGCGCCGCGGCGGACGCTGGCCCAGGCGATCGTCGTCGCGGCCGGCGGCGCCGGGGGAGCGGTGCCCAGCGGGGCGCTGGCGGTGACCGGCGGGGCGGTCGGCGCGCGGGTCCGGCGGCTGCTCGAACCGCCGTCCCCCCTGCCCGGCTGGGCGCGGGCGGCGGCGCTGCTGTCGGCCGGCCTGCTCCTCCTGGTGCCGACCGCCCTCCTGCTCCTCCCCGCCCTCTGACCCCGCCGGTCCCCGCGGAAACCGACGGAAGGGTCGCGGACTCCCGGCGGGGACTTGCGGCGCGGAGAGTCCGAGTCGGTCAGGCGGGGACGGCGGTGGTGGCGTCGGCGTTGCCCGGCAGCGGGGCGAACCGGCGCAGCCGCAGGCTGTTGGTCACCACGAAGACCGAGCTGAACGCCATCGCCGCGCCGGCGATCATCGGGTTGAGCAGCCCCGCGGCGGCCAGCGGCAGCGCGGCGACGTTGTAGGCGAACGCCCAGAAGAGGTTGCCCTTGATGGTCGCCAGCGTGCTGCGGGCGAGCCGGATGGCGTCCGCGGCCGCGCGGAGGTCGCCGCGGACCAGGGTGAGGTCCGAGGCCTGGATCGCGACGTCCGTGCCGGTTCCCATGGCCAGCCCGAGGTCGGCGGCGGCCAGCGCCGCGGCGTCGTTCACGCCGTCGCCGACCATGGCCACGACCCGGCCCTCGGCCTGCAGCCGCCGGACTACGGCCACCTTGTCCCGCGGCAGCACCTCGGCGACCACCTCGTCGATGCCGACCTCCACCGCCACCGAGCGGGCCACCGCCGCGTTGTCCCCGGTCAGCAGCACCGGGTGCAGGCCGAGCCCGCGCAGCTGGGCAACCGCGGCGGCCGAGGTCGGCTTGACCACGTCGGCGACGACCAGCAGCCCGCGCGCCGCGCCGTCCACCGCGACGAGCACGGCGGTGCGTCCGTCGGCCTCGGCCGCTCCCCGGGCCCGCTCCAGCTCGACCGGCAGGGCGACGGACTCCAGCAGGCGCGGCCGGCCGACCAGCACCGCGGCGCCCTCGACGACGCCGCGCACGCCGAGCCCCTCGAGCGAGGTGAACCCGTCGACCGACGGCAGCGGACCGGCCCGCTCGGCGGCGGCCGCGGCGACCGCCCGCGCGATCGGGTGCTCCGAGCCGTGCTCCACGGCACCCGCCAGCCGCAGCACCCGGTCGGGGTCCTCGCCGTCGGCCGGGACGACGTCGACCAGGGTCATCCGGCCGGTGGTGACCGTGCCGGTCTTGTCCAGGACGACGGTGTCGACGGCGCGGGTGGACTCCAGCACCTCCGGCCCCCTGATCAGGACGCCGAGCTGGGCGCCGCGGCCGGTGCCGACCATGAGCGCGGTCGGCGTGGCCAGCCCGAGGGCGCAGGGGCAGGCGATGATCAGCACGGCCACGGCCGCGGTGAAGGCGGCCGGGAGACCCGCGCCGGCGCCGACCCAGAAGCCGAGGGTGGCCACCGCCAGCACCAGCACGACCGGCACGAAGACGCCGGACACCCGGTCGGCCAGCCGCTGCACCTCGGCCTTGCCGTTCTGCGCCTCCTCGACCAGCCGGGCCATCTGCGCGAGCTGGGTCTCCGCGCCGATCCGGGTGGCCCGCACGACCAGCCGGCCACCGGCGTTCACGGTGGCCCCGACGACGGCGTCGCCCGGTCCGACCTCCACCGGCACCGACTCCCCGGTGAGCATCGAGGCGTCGACCGCCGAGGCGCCCTCGGTCACCTCGCCGTCCGCGGCGATCTTCTCCCCGGGCCGGACGACGAAGAGGTCGCCGACCGCCAGCTGCTCGACCGGCACCCACCGCTCGGCGCCCCCGCGGAGCACCGACACCTCCTTGGCGCCCAGCTCCAGCAGGGCCCGCAGCGCCGCACCCGCCCGCCGCTTGGACCGCGCCTCGGCGAACCGCCCGGCCAGCAGGAACGTGGTCACCCCGGCGGCGGCCTCCAGGTAGATGGTCGCGGCCCCGTCGCTCCGGGCGATGGTGAGCTCGAAGGGGTGTCGCATCCCGGGTTCGCCGGCGGTGCCCAGGAACAGCGCGTACAGCGACCAGAGGAACGCCGCTCCGGTGCCGAGCGAGACGAGGGTGTCCATGGTCGCGGCGCCGTGCCGCAGGTTGGTCCACGCAGCCCGGTGGAACGGCAGCCCGCCCCACACGACCACCGGGGCGGCCAGCGTCAGCGAGAGCCACTGCCAGTACTCGACCTGCAGCGCCGGGACCATCGCCATGGCCACCACCGGCACGGTGAGCACGGTGGAGACCACCAAGCGGGTGCGCAGCGGGTCCGCGGCCGGGCGCTCCTCGGGACGGGGCCGGGGCAGCGTCGCAGTGTACCCGGTCTTCTCTACCGTGGCGATCAGGTCCGCGGGGGTGACCGCGCCGGCGTAACTGACCCGCGCCTTCTCCGTGGCGTAGTTGACCGTCGCGGTGACGCCCTCCAGCCGGTTGAGCTTCTTCTCGATCCGGGCGGCGCACGAGGCGCACGTCATGCCGCCGATCGCGAGCTCGAGCTCGCCGGCCGGGGGCGGGGTGGTGGTGCTCACACGGGTCTCCTCAGTCGCCGTGACCGTGGCCGGCCGGCGCGTCGGGGGCGGTCGCGTCGCCGTCGGGGCCGACGCCGCCGGGGTCGACGCGGACGGTGAAGGCGGCGGTGTGGACGGCGTCGTCGTGCCGGAAGTCCAGGAACAGCCGGTAGGTCCCCGGGGACGCCGCCGGCGCGACGTAGGTCTTGTGCGGTCCGGCGGTGGGGGCGGTGCTCGCCGGCGGCTCGGCCGGGTGCGGGTGCAGGTAGGCGAGGTCGCCCGTCCGCAGCGCCACCAGGATGCCGTAGGCGCCGAGGTAGGGCTGCAGGTCGGTGACCGGCCGGCCGTCGCGGCTGACGCTGAAGGTCAGCTCCGACTCCTGCCCGGCCGCGAGCCCCCCGGTCAGGGCGACCGAGTAACCGTCGACCTCGGCGACCGCGGCGGGCTCCGGCAGCGGCTGAGGGTCGTAGCCGCCGGCCACCTGCAGGTCGGTGCCCAGGGTCAGGTTCCGGCCGAGGGCGCTCGGGGTGAAGTCGGCGACCACCCGCCAGCTGCCCGGCGTCAGCTCCAGCGGCACCCGCCACGTCCCGTCCGGGCCGAGCTCGGGGTGCAGGCGCTGGTAGCCGGTGAGGTCGCGGCGGGCCGCGACGAGGTGCAGGTCCTCCACGTGCTCGACGTCGTAGTCGGCCACCGGAGCGCCGTCGGGCCCCAGCACACGGAAGGCCAGGGACGCCGTGCCGGCCGGCAGCCGGTCCTCGAGGGGTTCCAGGACGTACCCGGACCCGGTGACGGCCAGCCCGCCGTCGGCGGCGCCGGACGGGGGCGCGGGTGCGGCGGCGGGCGTGGCCGCGGCGGGGGACCCGGGGCCGTCGACCGGTCCGACGACGAGGCCGACGCCCACGGCGGCGGCGAAGACCGCGCCCAGGCCGAGCGCGACCACACCGAGCTTCAGCGGGGTGTTCATGGGGGTCCTCCCCAGGGTCGGCGGCGGGCGGAGGGCAGGCGCGGTCCGGCCGGCCCGCCGGTCAGCCGCCGGCCACCTCGTAGCCGGCCTCCTCGACCGCCGCGCGCACGGCGCCGTCGTCGACGGGCTCGGTGCTGGTGACGGTCAGGCCGCCGGTGGTCAGGTCGACGTCCACCGAGGTGACGCCGGGCAGCGCCTGCACCTCCTCGGTGACGGCGGTGACGCAGTGCCCGCAGGTCATGCCGACGACGGTGTAGGTGGCGGTGCTCATCGGGGGGTCCTCTCGGGGTGGGTGGTCACGAGCGCACCAGGCGGGCAATGGCCTCCGAGGCCTCGCGGACCTTCTCGTCGGCCTCCCGGCCACCGGCCTGGGCCGCCTGGACGACGCAGTGCGACATGTGCTCCTCGAGCAGGCCGAGCGCCACCGACTGCAGTGCCTTCGTCATCGCGGAGACCTGGGTGAGGATGTCGATGCAGTACTTCTCGTCCTCGACCATCCGCTGCAGCCCGCGGGCCTGGCCCTCGATGCGGCGCAGCCGCTTGAGGTAGTCGTCCTTGCGGTGGATGTAGCCGTGCGGGCCCTGGTGCGGGTCGCTCTCCACGTCGGTCCTCCTGGCGGCTCGGGAGCTCGTGCCAGGAACCATACCCCCCCAGGGTAGGAGCGTCGAGGAGACCCGGGTCACCCGTCCGGGGGCCTGGCGCGCAGCCGGTCGACGATCTCCTGGAGCCGCTCGCTGTCGGCCCGCGCGTCGGCCAGCTCGTCCTGCAGGTAGAGGATGACCTCCGCCGAGGCCAGGGTGTGCCCGTCGTCGAGCAGGCCGCGCAGCCGCGCGGCGAGGGTCAGCTGGTGCCGGGAGTAGCGGCGGTGGCCGCCGGGGGAGCGGTGCGGCTGGAGGACCCCGGAGGAGTCGAGGCTGCGGAGGAACGCCGCCTGCACGCCGAGCAGGTCGGCGGCCTGGCTCATCGTCAGCGCCGGGTAGTCCGGGTCGTCGAGCCGGCGCAGCGCGTCGCCGTCCCGGGAGCTGTCGGCCATGGCGGTGCCTCCGGTGTACTGATGCGCAGAGGCCGGGTCCGTACGGACCCGGCCTCTGCGGTGGGTGTGCCGATCAGCTCTCGACGGACCGTTGCTCCGTCGAGGCGCCCGCGGACTCGCCCTCGATGGTCCGGCCCTCGACGGCGACCGGCGTGTCGGCCCGGGTCACCGTGATCTTGCGGGCCCGCGCCTTCTCCGCGACCGGGATGCTCAGGGTGAGGACCCCGTCGTGGTAGTGCGCCTCCAGCCGGTCGGTGTCCAGGCTGCGGCCGAGGACCAGTTGCCGGGTGTAGCTGCCGTAGGGCCGCTCGGCGATGCTCCACTCCGCGTTCTCGATCTGCGGGACCGAGCGCTCGGCCGTGACCGTCAGCGTGGTGCCCTCGACCGACAGGTCGATCGAGCCGGGGTCGACGCCGGGCAGGTCGAAGTGGGCGACGAAGTTGTCGCCGACCCGGTAGGCGTCCATCGGCATCCCCGACAGCGGTCGGGCGGTCATGGAGCCCGGGCGGCCGGTGAGCTGGTCCAGCGCGCGGAAGGCGGCGGACGTGGCGGCGAACGGGTCGTAGGCGGTCAGCATCATCTGTGTGCAACCTCCGTGTGCGGTGCTGTCGTGTTCGCTGCCCGAGGTGGAACCTCTAGTGGCAACTGGAGATTACCTCGGGTGCGCACCGGTGTAAACATCCAACTTCCACTGATTTCTTCCCGGTCAGTGCACCCACCGCAGGGCGGCGGTCACCTCCTCCGGTGACCGCCCCGCCAGCGCCGCGACCTCCCCGCGCCGGACGTCGGCGATCGTGGCCGCCACCTCCTCGCCGAACGCCGCCCTCAGCACGTCGTCCGCCTCGAAGGCGCGCAGCGCCTCCTCCAGGGACGACGGGACCGCGCGGATGCCCGCCGCCCGCCGCTGCTCGTCGGAGAGGGTGCCCGGGTCGACGTCGACCGGGGCGGGCAGCGTCGCCCGGGACGCCACCCCGGCACGGCCGGCGGCCAGCAGCCCGGTGAGCAGCAGGTACGGGTTGGCCGCCGCGTCGATGCACTTGACCTCCACGTTCGCCGCGGCCTCCCGGTGGCCCCGCGGGCCGGGGACGAGCCGGAGGGCGGCCTCCCGGTTCTCCGGGCCCCAGACGGCGAACGCGCCCGCCCAGTGCGAGGGGACCAGCCGCAGGTAGGAGGCGACGGTCGGGGCGCCGACCGCCAGCAGACCGGGCAGGTGCTGCAGCAGCCCGGCGACGAACGCCTCGCCGCCGGAGGTCAGACCGCAGGCGCGGTCGCCGCCGGTCATGAGGTTCGCGCCGTCGCGCCACACGGACAGGTGCACGTGGCCGCCGTTGCCGACGCTGCCGGCCAGCACCTTGGGGGAGAAGGAGGCCCGGACGTGGTGGCGGGCGCTCACCGCCTTGATCGTGTGCCGGACAAGGACGGTCGTGTCGGCGGCCGCGACCGGGTCCTCCGCCGCGACGCTCACCTCGAGTTGCGCGGCGGCGTACTCGGGGTGGAACTGCTCGACAGCGATCCCCTGATCGGCGAGGGCGGTGAGCAGGTCGCGGGCGTAGTCGGAGACCTCGACGTGCCGGGCCATCCCGTAGGCCGGGCCGGAGAACGCCGGGACGAAGGCCCCCGGCTCGCTGCCCGCCGGCAGGTCGGCCAGCCCGAGCACCCACTCCACCTCGAAGGCGGCCCGCACGGCGAGCCCCTCGCTCGCCAGCGCGTCGACCGTCCGGCGCAGCAGCAGCCGGGAGTCCTGCACGTGCGGCTCGCCGTCCAGGTCGTACCGGTCGGCCGGCGCCCACGCCCAGCCGGGCTGCGCGGCGAGGACGGTCAGCCGGTCCAGGTCCGGGTGCAGCCGGAGGTCCCCGACGGCACTGCCGGCGAAGCGCCCGGCGATGATGGAGTCGTCGAACAGGAAGGCGTCGAACACCGGGCTCATCCCGACGCCCCAGGCCGCCGCGTCCGGCAGCCGGTCGACCGGGACCGCCTTTCCCCGGGTCACCCCGCTGGTGTCGACCCACGGCAGCACGACGCCCACGACGCCGGCACCGCGCAGCCGGCTCGCCAGCCGTCCGCCCTGCTCCCGCCGCCGGTCCCGCTCCTCCTGCTCCACGGGGTTCCTCCCGTCCCGCCCCGTCGACGGACGGGGTGTCTGCTGGGCGCACGGCCCGGGCCCTCCCGCGCCGCCGTGGGCGGGAGCACACTCCTGCCGCCCGACGTGCGCAACGGTCCCCGCGACGAGGAGCTCCGCATGCCCGTGTTCTCGGCCGGCCCCTCCGGGATCGCGGCGGAGGTGGCGGCCCTCCCGCTGGTCGACCACCACTGCCACGGGCTGGTCACCCGGGAGCTCGACCGCGCCGGCGTCGAGGCCCTCCTCACCGAGGCGGACGGCTCCGGTCCGCTCGGTGGTTCGCTGTTCGACTCGCAGATCGGGCTGGCCCTCCGCCGCTGGTGCGCCCCGGTGCTCGACCTCGAGCCGCACGTCCCCGTCGATGCGTACCTGGCCCGCCGGGCCGAGCTCGGACGGGCGGAGGTCGACCGCCGCATGGTGGCGGCCACCGGCATCGCCACCTTCCTCGTCGACACCGGCTACCTGCCCGAGCCCCTCACCACTCCGGCGGAGCTGGCCGCGCTCGCGGGTGCAACGGCCGGCGAGGTGGTCCGCCTGGAGACGGTGGCCGAGGAGGTGCTGGGCGCCGGCTGCTCCGCCGCGGGGTTCGGCGACGCCGTCCGCGCGCGGCTCAGCGAGCGGGCCGCCGGCGCCGTCGCGGTGAAGACCGTCGCCGCGTACCGGGGAGGCCTCGACCTCGACGGCGCGCGGCCGACCCCCGGCGAGGTCGCCGCAGCGGCCGGGGCCGCACTGCGCGCCGTCGACGCCGGGGCCGGCCCGCGGGTGGCCGATCCGGTGCTGCACCGCTTCCTCGTCTGGTGCGGGGTCGACCTCGGCCGGCCGGTGCAGGTCCACGTCGGGTACGGCGACGCCGACATCGACCTGCACCGCAGCGACCCCCTGCTGCTCACCGGCCTGCTCCGGGCCACCCGGCCGACCGGCGTGCCGGTGATGCTGCTGCACAACTACCCGTTCCACCGCCGGGCCGGCTACCTCGCGCAGGTGTTCCCGCACGTGTTCGTCGACGTCGGGCTGGCCACGCACAACGTCGGGCGGCGGGCGGGCGCGGTGCTGGCCGAGCTGCTGGAGCTGGCGCCGTTCGGCAAGGTGCTCTTCTCGACCGACGCGTGCGCCCTCGGCGAGCTGTACCTGCTCGCCAGCACGCTGTTCCGGCGGGCACTGGGCCGGCTGCTCGCCGACGGGGTCGCCGACGACGACTGGACGGCGGACGACGCGTTGCGGATCGCCGCCGCCATCGGCTCCGGCAACGCCGTCCGCGCCTACCGCCTCCCCGGCGGGGAGCCGCCGCCTGGAGGAACGCCGGTGCGGGTGCCCCGTCCGGCCGTGTGAACCGGGCCCCGAGCGGCTACCGGGGGTGCGTGGACGAGACGACAGCCCCCCGAGCGCAGGGGGAACCGCAGCACGCCCACCGCAGCGCGGGGGAACCGGAGGTCACCACGGCACAGGACGGCGACGTCGCCACGGTGACCGTCCGCGGAGAGCTGACGGAGGAGGCGCGGCGGCCGCTGGTCCGGACGATGACCGACCTGCTGCTCGCCCGCACCGACCTGCGCCGGGTCCGCCTGGACACCCGCGGGGTCACCTACCTCAACTCCGCCGGCATGGCCGTGCTGGTGCAGCTGCAGAAGCTGGGCCAGCCGCGCGGTGTCGACCTGGTGCTGGTCGACCCGCCGTCCACCGTCGCGCGGCCCCTGCAGCTCAGCGGGCTCTGGCTGCGGTTCGCCGTCGAGGAGGCGCGCTGAGCGCGGGCGGAGCCGGCGCACCGGAGTGGCCGGGCGAGGCCCGGGAGCCGAACTCCTAGCCTTACCGGGTGCCGCCCAGCCACACCCACAGCCACGGTCCCGACCCGGACGCGCCGCCGCCGACCCCGGAGGTCCTGACCCGGAGGCGGCGGGCGGTCTGGCTGATGCTGCTGCTGCTCGTGCCGGTCGGCCTGGCCACGATCGTCGGGCTGGTGGTGCTCTGGCCCGACGGCGAGCCCACCCGCGCCGAGCAGGCCGCCGTGCTGGTCCTCCCGCCCGGGACGACCTATCCCGAGGGGCGGGTGTCGACGGTGGAGCCGTTCGACTGCTCGCTCCCCGGCGCGGAGCAGCAGCCCGCGCAGCAGCTGACCTGCGCCGTCGTCGTCGTCGAGGTGCTCGACGGCGTCGGCGCGGGGGAGTTCCAGCAGCTCGAGGTCCCGGCGGAGGTCTACGCCGCCGGCATCGCCGAGGGCGACGTCCTCGTGCTCACCCGCGACGCCGGGGCGGAGGGCGCCGGCCAGTACGCCTTCTACGACTACGACCGGGACGTGCCGATCGTCGCCCTGACCGTCGCCTTCGCCGTCGTCACCGTGGCGGTGGCCCGGCTGCGCGGCCTGGCCGCCCTCGTCGGGCTGGCGTTCGCGTTCTTCATCATGCTGCAGTTCCTGCTGCCCGGCCTGCTCGGCGACGCCTCGCCCACGCTGGTCAGCCTGGTCGGCTCGGCGGCGATCATGTTCGTCGTCCTCTACCTGGCACACGGCTTCTCCGCGCGGACGACGACGGCGCTGGTCGGCACCCTCTTCGGGCTGGCGCTGGTCGCCGTCCTCGGGGCGGTGGGGGTGGCCACGGCGCGGTTGACCGGGCTGACCAGCGAGGAGACCACCACGCTGCTGGGGTACGACCCGGCGCTCGACTTCTCCGGGCTGGTGCTCGCCGGGGTGGTCGTCGCCGGCCTCGGCGTGCTCAACGACGTGACGATCACCCAGGCCTCGGCGATCTGGCAGCTGCACGAGGTCGATCCCGACATGACGTGGCAGCAGCTCCACAGCCGGGGGATGGCCGTCGGCCGGGACCACATCGCCTCGACCGTGTACACGATCGTCTTCGCCTACGCCGGCGCCTCGCTACCGCTGCTGATGCTCTTCGAGGTCTACGCCCAGCCGTGGGACGTCGTCCTCACCAGCTCGGCGATGGCCGAGGAGGTGATCCGCACGCTGGTCGGCTCGATCGGGCTGGTGCTCGCCGTCCCGGTGACGACGGCGGCCGGCGCGTTCTTCGCCAAGGCCGCCGGCACCGCGGCCGGCGCGGCCACCGACCGGCGGATGACCGCCCTGCGCGCCCGGTTCGCCCGGTGAGCCACGCTGGGGAGGTGACCGCCGACCTGCTCACCGCCGCCCGCGCCGCGCCCGGCTTCATGCCCGACGACGAGGGGACGGCGCTCTACGAGGCGGCCCGCTCCGTCGGCGTGCCCGGACCGCTGCTGGAGATCGGCAGCTGGATGGGCAAGTCGGCGCTGTACCTGGCGGCGGCGGCCCGTGAGACCGGCCGGCAGGTCGTCACCGTCGACCACCACCGGGGCTCGGAAGAGCACCAGCCCGGCTGGGAGTACCACGACCCGTCGCTGGTCGACCCCGCCGTCGGGCTGATCGACACCCTGCCGCGGTTCCGCCGGACGATCGCCGACGCCGGCGCCGAGGACGTCGTGATCGCCGTCGTCGCCCGCTCCGAGATCCTCGCCCCGCTGTGGTCCACCCCGCTGGCGCTGCTGTTCCTCGACGGCAGCCACACCGAGGAGTCCGCCCGCCGGGACCAGGACGCGTGGGTGGCCAAGCTGGCGCTCGGCGGCACCCTGGCGATCCACGACGTCTTCCCGGACCCCGCCGACGGCGGCCAGGCGCCCTACGGGGTGTACCGGCGGGTGCTGGAGTCGGGGGAGTTCGACGAGCTGCCGGGCACCGGCTCGCTGCGGCTGCTGCGCCGTGGGTGAGGACCCCCTGGCCGCCGAGCGGGCTACCGTCCTCGCCCAGATCGCGGCGCTGACCGGGGAGTTCGACGCGGTGGTGGCGGCCTCGCGGTCGTCGAACGCCGACGACGAGCACGACCCGGAGGGCGCCACGATCGCCTTCGAGCGGCAGCAGGTGGCCGCGCTGCTGGCCGCGGCGCGGCGCCGGCTGGCCGACGTCGAGGCCGCCCTGGCCCGGCGCGCATCCGGCGACTACGGGATCTGCGAGGCCTGCGGCCGGCCGATCGCCGCCGAGCGGCTGGCCGCCCGTCCGGCCGCGCGCACCTGCATCGACTGCGCGGTCTGACCGTCGAGGCATAGGAAGCAGTACCCGCGCATCGGCGCCCCCGACGTGGGCATTGCTTCCTATTCCTCGGGCTCAGCTCACGTACTTGCGGGCGGTCGAGGTCCGCTGGGCGTGCTCCAGCGCGGCGAAGCGGGCCTCCGCGTGCGGCGGCAGCACCCGGCGCTCGCGCAGCACCCACGGCGCCCCGCGCAGCGCGTCGAGCACCCCGAGCGCGCTGAGCCGGTCGCGCGGGACGGTGCGCAGCAGGTGCGCGGTGCGCCGCAGAGCCGGCCGCACGGGCCGGCGCAGCCACGTCGTCCACAGCGTGTTGCGGATGCCGTCGCGGCGGCGCTTGTGGGGGTCGCGGGCGGAGCTGGCCTGGTGGTGCACGGTCAGCGCGGGCAGGTAGCACAGCTCCCACCCGGCGGCGGCCAGGTCGCCGGCCATCAGCTCCTCCTCCCCGCCCAGCCACAGCCGCTCGCAGAAGCCGCCCACCGCGGTGAAGGCCTCGCGGCGCAGCACCGACGCCCCGGCCAGGAACGAGCCGAGCGCCGGCCCGGGCAGCCAGTCGGCGCCGCGGACCGGCGAGTCGCGCAGCTCGGGCACGATCGGGTCCTCGCGTCCGCCGGGCTCGACGAGGATCCGCGCGGTGACGACGGCCAGCCGCGGATGCGCGTCGAGGACGTCGGCGGCGGTGCGCAGCGAGCCCGGGTCCCACCACGTGTCGTCGTCGCAGAACGCCACGTAGGGGGTGGCCACCCGGGCGACGCCGACGTTGCGGCCGACCGCGCCGAGGTTCTCCGGGCTGGCGACCAACTCCACCTCGGGGAAGCGCTCGGCGACCGCCGCGGCCGTCCCGTCGGTCGAGCCGTTGTCGACGACGACGACGTGCGGCTGCTCCGGCAGCGCCCGCAGCCGGGACAGCGCCAGCAGCACCTCTTCCCGGCGCTGGTGGGTGATGACGACGACGGCGACCCGCGCGTCGTGTCGGCCCTGCGTCGCCGACGGGGCCGCCTGGGTCGCCGTCATGCCGAGTGCCCGGCCAGCAGCCGCACGCCGGCCCACACCCGCTCGGGCAGCCGCCGCCGCGCCCGGAGCGCGGCCGGCACGTCGGGGACGGCGCGCAGCAGTCCCCGCATCCCCGGCCGGCCGGCGCGCACGGCGGAGACGAGCAACCGGGGGAGGGTCGGCAGCGGGTGGCGCATCAGCGCGGTGAGGACCCGGCTGCGCCAGACCGCGGCCTGCCGCCGGGCCGGGGCGTCGCGCCGCGGCGACGGGTGGTGGTGGATGGTCACCCCGTCGACGTAGGCCAGCCCCCAGCCGGCCGCGGCGAGGTCGAGGGCCACCCGCTCCTCCTCGCCCGGGAACCGGACGACGGCGTCGAAGCCGCCCACGGCCGCGAACGCCTCGGTGCGCACCAGCGCGGCGCAGGCGACGAAGCCGAGCAGCGACGGGCCGGGGAGGTCGGGCGCGGTGCCCAGCGGGCTGTCGGCCATCTCCGCGCAGACCGGGTCGAGCCGCTCCTCGGGGCCGACCAGGATGCGGGCGTTGAGCAGCGCCAGCCGCGGGTGCGCCCGCATGACCTCCACCGCGCGCGCCAGGTCGCCGGGCGCCCACCAGGAGTCGTCGTCGGCGAACGCCACGAACTCGGAGCCCGCGTGCTCGGCGCCCAGGGTCCGGGCGCGGGCGCCGAGGTTGTGCTGCAGCGGGAGCACGGTCACCGCGGGGTGCGCGGCCCGGACGGCGTCCACCGTGCCGTCGGTGGAGCCGTTGTCGACCAGGACGACCGGCGCCTCGTGCCGGGGCAGGGAGGCGAGCAGGTCCTCCCGGCGGTTGCGGCTGGCCACCACGACGGTGACGGGGGGTCCGGTTCGGGCTGCGGCGCCGGTCGAGGTCACGGGGGCAGCGTGCCCGCACCGCCCGGGACCCAATCGGCGGGGTCCGGTGAACTCTCGGTGCCGGCCGGTGGCAGCGCCCCCGGATCGGTGAACAGGCCGGCGGCGGGGGAGGCGCCCGAGAGCGCGTCGGCGGCCAGCACGACCGCGGCCGCCGTCCAGGTGGTCCGCTCGACCGGCCACCGGGCGTCGTCGGGGTAGACGTACCCGGTCCAGTAGGAGCCGTCGTCGTGCCGCAGGTGCTGCATCGCGGCGACCTGTTCCAGGGCGGCGTCCGGCTGCCCGGCGGCGGCGAGGGCGAGCGCGAGCTCGCAGGTCTCGGCGCCGGTGACCCACGGGCGGTCGGCGACGCACCGCGCTCCGAGTCCCGGGACGACGAACCGGTCCCAGCCGGCGGCCAGCCGGTCGCGGGCCGCGGCGCCGGTGAGCGCGCCGCCGAGCACCGGGTAGTACCAGTCCATCGAGTAGCGGGAGCGGTCGGCGAACGCCTCGGGCCGGCCGCGCAGCGCGGCGCCCAGGTCGGCGACGGCCAGCTCCCAGTCCGGTTGCGGCTCCCCGGTGAGGCCGGCCAGCGCGACGCCGCAGCGCAGCGCCTGGAAGAGGCTGGCGTTGCCGGTCAGCAGGGCGGTGTCGTCGGGGCTGCCGTCGGGGCGCAGCGCCCAGCTCACCGCACCGCCGGGCAGCTGCATGCGGGTGACCAGGTCCAGGCCCCGGCGGACCGCCGGCCACAACCCGGCCACCGGCTCCTCGGCGCCGGTGCTCAGCCAGTGGTGCCACAGCCCGACAGCCAGGTAGCCGGCGTGGTTGCTCTCCGCCGCGGACGCGGTCTCGGCGCCGGCCCGGTACTCCGCCGCCCAGGAGCCGTCGGGCCGCTGCCGCCCGGCCAGCCAGCGGTAGGTGGCGCGGGCGCGGTCGTGCGCGCCGCCGACGTCGAGGGCCATGGCGGCCTCGATCGCGTCCCAGGGGTCGAGGGGGCCGCCCCGGAACCAGGGGAGCGCGCCGTCGGCGTGCTGCTCGGCGGCGATGGCGGCCACCGTCGCGCGCAGCTGCTCCGCGCCGAGCACCCCGGGCAGCTCCGGCAGTTCAGACAGCGGTCCGCTCCCGTCGTGGGCCGTCGAGCGACCAGGAGCGGGCCGCCGGCCGCCCGGGGACGGCGGGCTTGTCGGCGTAGACCACGAGGCTCTTGCCGAGCACCGGGTCGAGCAGCCGCTCGGCGGTGCGGGTCAGCCACGGCCGCGCCACGAGGTCCCACACGAGCAGCCGGTGGTACGCCCGGACGGCGAGGGGGTCGCGCTCGACGCCGACGGCGCACTTGAGCCACCAGAACGGCGCGTGCAGCGAGTGCGCGTGGTGCTGCCCGCCGGGCTCCAGCCCCGCCGCGGCGAGCCGGGTGCGCAGCACGTCGCCGCGGTAGATGCGCACGTGCCCGCCCTCGTTGGCGTGATAGGCGTCCGACAGCGCCCAGCAGACCCGCTCGGGCCCGTACCGCGGGACGGTGACCGCCACCCGGCCGCCGGGCTTGAGCACCCGCGCGATCTCGGCGAGGGCGGTCGCGTCGTCGGGGATGTGCTCGAGCACCTCGCTGGCGATCACCCGGTCCACGCTGGCGTCGGGGACCGGGAGCGCCAGCAGGTCGCCGCGGACCACCTCGGCGGCGGCGCCCGTCGGTGCCTCGCCGGCCTCGGCGATGGCGGTCAGCCAGTGCCGGGTCGTCTCGACCTCGTGCGCGCCGTGGTCGATCGCCACCACGCGCGCGCCGCGGCGCAGGGCCTCGAACGCGTGCCGGCCCTCGCCGCAGCCGAGATCCAGCACGGTCATCCCCGGCCGCAGGTCGAGCAGGTCGTAGTCGACGGTCAGCACGACGCCTCCTCGCCCGTCGTCGTCACGTCCGGCCCGTCCGTTCCAGCACCTCGGCGTACCAGTCCGCCGTCCGTTCGGCGGTGGACCGCCAGGTGTAGGAGGCCAGCACCCGGCGCCGCCCCGCGCGGCCCAGCTGCTCGGCCAGCGACGGCGAGTCGAGGACCAGCGCCAGCGCGGCGGTGAGCTCGCCGACGTCGCCGGCCCGCACCCGCAGGCCGGCCCTGCTGCCCACCACCTCGGGCAGCGCCCCGGCGTCGGTGGTCACCAGCGCCGTGCCGCAGGCCATCGCCTCGACGGCGGGCAGCGAGAAGCCCTCGTAGAGAGAGGGGATCGCGACCACGGCGGCCTCCTGCAGCAGCCGGACCAGGTCGGCCTCGGGCAGCGGCCCGGTGAAGCGGACGGCGTCGCCGAGCGCCAGCCGGTCCAGCGCCGCCTCGGCGGGGCCGCCCGGCCGTGCGGTGCCGACGACGGTCAGCCGCACCGGCCGCTCGGTGCGCAGCTTGGCCACTGCCTCCAGCAGGTGCACCAGGCCCTTGAGCGGGACGTCGGCGCTGGTGACGACGACGATCGAGGTGGGGTCGCGAGGGCGGTCCGGCGGGGGCGGGGTGAAGACGTCGGGGTCGATGCCCACCGGGACGACGCTGATCGCGGCTCCGGGAACACCCAGGTGGGTCTCGATGTCGCGGCGAGAGTTCTCCGACACCGTCGTGATGCCGTCCAGCCGCGGCGCGACGGCGGCCTGCATGCGGGTGAAGCCGTACCAGCGGCGCAGGGTGAGCCGGCGGCGCCGGGACGGCGCGGCGGCCAGTTCCAGGTCGCGGTCGATGGCGACCGGGTGGTGGACGGTGGCGACCGTGGGCACCCCGGCCCGGACCAGCCGCAGCAGCCCCCAGCCCAGGCTCTGGTTGTCGTGCACGACGTCGAAGTCGCCGGCGCGGGGCAGCAGCAGCCGCGCCGCCCGGAGGCTGAACGTGGCCGGCTCGGGAAAGCCCGCGGTGCACATCGTGGCCCACTCGGCGAGGTCCACCCAGTCGCGGAACTCCGACGGCCGCGGGATGCGGAAGGGGTCCGGTTCGCGGTAGAGGTCGAGGCTCGGGACCCGGGTGAGCGGCACGCCGTCGTCCAGCTCGGGATAGGGCTGACCGCTGAAGACCTGCACGTCGTGGCCGAGTGCGGCCAGCTCCCGGGACAGCGCGCGGACGTAGACCCCCTGGCCTCCGCTGTGCGGCTTGCTCCGGTAGGACAGCAGTGCAACGCGCAACGACCGTCCCATGGTCGGCGACTCTAACTACCGCTGGTGACGGGCCCGTGTCGTGCGTCCGGCGCCCGCCTGCCAGGGTGGCGGGCATGCTGCGCCACGTCGTGCTCTTCACCTGGTCCGACGACGCCGACGACGAGCGCCGGGCGGCCACCGTCGCCGCGCTCCGCCGGCTCCCCGAGGAGGTCGGCGGGATGACCGCCTTCGCCGTCGGCCCCGACGCCGGGCTCCGCGAGGGCAACGCGCACACGGCGCTGGTCGCCGACTTCCCCGACGTCGAGGCGTGGCGGCGCTACGCCGAGCACCCCGCCCACCTGCAGGTGATCGCCGAGCACGTCGCCCCCTTCCTCGCCGCGCGCACCGCCGCGCAGTACGAGGTCTGAGGCCGCTGCACCGGCCGCCGCCCGCGGCTACCGTCGGCGGCATGAGGACGGACCCTCCGGCCCCCCGCCACTCGCGAGCTCGCGGCTGGCCCCCGCAGGAGGGCCGTCGTGGCCGCCGGGCCGCCGTCGTCACCGCGGTGCTCGTCGCCGGGGGCGTGCTGGCCGGCTGCGGGCAGGACGCCGGCATCCAGGAGGCCGCGTCGACGGAGTCGGCCGCCGTGACGACGGCCCCGGCCGCCGACCTGGCCACGGGCCTGCTGCCCGCGTCGGCGTTCGCGCCCGGTGCCACGGTGATCCCCCTGACCGAGGAGCTGCTGGGCTCGCGCGAGCTGCCGATGGGCGGGCTCCCGGCCGGGCTGCAGCTGGACCTGGGCGGGTGCGCGGACCTGCTGACCTCGCTGCAGGCGGCGGCCGCCGCAGGGGTCGACGACGCCGCCGGGCAGGCGGTGCTCGAGGGCGCGCAGGCCACGGTGCAGGGGCTGGTCAGCGGGCCCGCGGCCGAGGAGGCGGTGGCGACCGTCGGCGGAGCACTCGAGGACTGCGACCGCGCGTCGGTGACCGTCCCGGAGCGCGGCGCCGCGACCGTCACCGTCGGCGACGTGTCGGCACCCGACCTCGGGGACGCCGCACTCCGCGTGCCGGTCACCGTCGAGGCGACCCTGCCCGACGGTCGCCCGGGAACGGCCGAGGCGCTCGTCGCGCTGGTGCAGGACGGCGACCGGGTGCTCGCCCTGGCCACCGCCGGGCTGCACGGCGCCGCGCTCGACGAGGCGACGTTCGACCGCCGGCTGGCCGAGGCGTACCGGGTGCAGGCCGAGGCACTGGGCTGAGACATCCCGGCCGGGTCCCTCCACAGGCCCGGCCGCGGTCCACAGATCGCTCCGCTCGCACCCCGGCGGCGCCCTCGGCCGCGAGGGTCGGCGCATGGACGACCCCACCCGCCCCGAGGTGTTCCTCTCCGACCCCGGCGACATCGCGGCCGCGCTGCCGCAGCTCATCGGTTTCCACCCGGACGAGTCGGTCCTGCTGGTCGGGCTCGGCGGCCCCAGCGGCGGCCGGCTCGGGCTGACCGTCCGCGCGGACCTGCCCGAGCGCGCGCACGCCCCGGCGGTGGCCGCGCTGCTGGCCCGCAGCCTGGCCACCGACCGGCCGGCCGCCGCGGTGCTCGCGGTGGTCTCCGAGGCCGCCGACGAGCGGGACGACCCGGTCCGGCCCCCGGGCGAGGACCGCGGAACGACGCTGCCGCACCGCGGGGTCGTGCACGAGCTGGTGGTCGCGCTGGCCGATCTGGGCATCCCGGTCCGCGAGACGCTGCTCGTCCGCCGGGGGAGGTGGTGGTCCTACGACTGCCCGGAGCCCTGCTGCGCCCCGGGCGGGGGCACCGCGCTGCCCGGGGGCGTCACCCCGCTGGAGGCCGCGTCGGTGGCCGCCGGCGTGGTCGTCGTCCCGGACCGCGCCGCCCTCACGGCGCGCATCGCCCCGGTGGACGGTCCCGAGCAGGCGGCGATGGAGGCCGTGGCGTGGCGGGTCGGGGACCGCCACGCGCGGGCGCGGCTGGCCGACCCGGACGCCGAGGCGCGCCGCTCGTGGGACACCGTCGTGCGGGCGCTGGGCCGCTGCCGGCCGGGGGCCGCGGGTTCCGGCCGCCTGGAGGACCGGGACGTCGCCCGCGTGCTGTGGGCGGTGGCCGACATCCGGGTGCGCGACCGCGCGCTCACCTTCGCGCTGGGGGACGACGCCGCGGCGGCCGAGGTCCTCTGGACCGAGTGCACCCGCCGGGCGCCGTCTCCGCTGGACGCGGCTCCGGCGACCCTGCTGGCGGTCAGCGCCTGGCTGCGCGGGGACGGCGCGATGGCCAACGTCGCGCTCGAGCGGGCCCTCGCGAGCCTGCCCACGTACACGTTCGCCCAGCTGCTGGCGCAGGGCCTGGCCGCCTGTCTGCCGCCGAGCGAGCTGCGGGCGATGGTCGCGGCGGCGGCCGACGACCCGCACGCGGTCTGGGCCGCGGGGTGATCGCCGGCACGGCTCTGCGCGGGCGCGAGGCCGGACCGCTCACCGGGGGTGGACCGCGCACGGTCCGTGGCGTCGGGCTGCACACACGGGTGAGAGCGGCGACACGATCGGGCGGAAGCGCGGTCTGCGGGTTCTCGGCGGGACGCGGCGTCCCTAGCGTCACCGGCCGCAGCGGGGCCCACCGGATGGGTCCCGATCGACCCGCGGAGGTACCCGTGCGCCGCTCGCTCCTGACTCTCGTCATCGCCGGCACGACCCTGGCGGCGGGGTGCGGGGTCGCCGAGGTGACCGACACCGGCGCCGTGGGGGCGGCCCCCACGGCCGAGACCACCGCGGTCCGGCTGGGAGTCATCCCGCTCGTCGACGTCGCCCCCGTCTACCTGGCCCAGCGGGAGGGCATCTTCGCCGAGCACGGCCTCGAGGTGGAGGCGTTCCTGGCCCAGGGCGGGGCGGCCATCGTCCCGGCCGTCGTCAACGGCGAGGCGCAGTTCGGGTTCTCCAACGTGACCAGCCTGCTCCAGGCCGAGTCCCGGGGCGTGCCGTTGGGCCTGGTGGCGTCCGCGGCCGGGCCGACGGGGGATCCGGAGGCCGACTACGCCCTGATCGAGGTCCCGGACGGCGGACCGGTGCGGACGGCGGCGGACCTGGCCGGCCGCCGGGTCGCCATCAACTCGATCAACAACGTCAGTGACACGGTGGTCCGGGAGAGCGTCCGGCTGGCCGGCGGGGACCCCAGCACGATCGAGTTCGTCGAGATCCCGTTCCCCGACATGGCCGCCGCGGTGTCCACCGGCCAGGTGGACGCCGCCTTCCTGGTGGAGCCGTTCGCCAGCCTCGGGCTCGCCCAGGGGCTGCGGTCGGTGGCGGCGCCGTTCTCCGAGATCGACCCGGATCTCACGGTGGCGGGTTACTTCACCTCCGACCAGTACGCGGCGGAGAACCCCGACGTGGTGCGCCGCTTCGCCGACGCGATGCGCGCGGCCCACGCGTACGCCCAGGACAACCCCGACGCGGTCCGGGAGATCCTCGGCGAGTACACGAGCATCCCCCCGGAGGTGGCCGCGCAGCTGACGCTGCCGGACTTCCAGACCGACATCAACCGGGACTCCGTCAGCCGCCTGCTCGAGCTCGGCCGGCAGGACGGGATCATCGAGGGCGACGTCGGCGTGGAGGACGTGCTCCCCGCCGGGGAGTGACCCGCGGCCGGCGCCGCCCCGCGCCGGCCCGCCGTCAGAGCAGCTCGGGCCGCTGCCACTCGTCGCCGAGGACGTGCTCGGCCAGGAAGGCCAGGACGGTCTCGTACCAGACCTGGGCGTTCCCCGGCGTGAGCACCCAGTGGTTCTCGTCGGGGAAGTAGAGGAACTTCGACGGCACGCCCCGCTTCTGCAGGTCGTACCAGAGCCGCAGCGCCTCACCGATCGGCACGCGGTAGTCACGGTCGCCGTGGATGACCAGCACCGGGGTCCGGATCGCGTCCGCGAAGCGGTGCGGCGAGTTCTGCTCGTACCGCTTGGGCTGCTGGAGCGGGTCGCCCCACTCCTTCTCCCAGTAGTACGCGGCGTCCGTCGTGCCGATGAACGAGTCCACGTGCCACAGGCTGGCGTGGGTCACGATCGCCCGGAACCGGTCGGTCTGGGTGGCCACCCAGTTGGCCATGTAGCCGCCGAACGAGCCGCCCATCGCCGCGGTGCGGGAGGCGTCGACCTCCGGGCGCTGCTCGGCGGCGTCGACGGCGGCCATGAGGTCGGTGTAGGGCGCCTCGCCCCACTCGCCCCAGCCGCGGCGGACGAAGTCCTGGCCGAACCCCTGCGAGAGCGCCGGGTTGGGCAGCAGGACGGCGTAGCCACGGGCGGCCATCAGCCAGGGGCACCACCGCCAGGACCAGGAGTTCCAGCTCATGAGCGGACCACCGTGGATCCACAGCAGCAGCGGCACCGGGGACTGCGCCGACGCGCCCTCGGGCAGCACCAGCCACGACTGCACCCGGCTGCCGTCGGCGGCGGTGGCCTCGACCTCGTGCAGCGTGCCCGGGAGGCCCCCCAGGGTGCCGGGGTTGGGCAGCGGCTCGGGGTGCTGGCCGGTCGCCTCCGGGTCCAGCCGCACCGGCGCCGGCGGCTCGTCGTAGGCCGAGCGCAGCGCGTACAGGGCGCTGCCGTCGCGGGCCACCTGAAGGTCGCTGTAGGCGCCATCCGTGGTCAGCCGCACGGGCGCCCCGCCGTCCACCGGGACCCGGAACAGCGCGTGCCGGCCGTCGTCGTCGGCGAGGAAGTAGACCGCGGTCCCGTCGGCGCTGAACTGCGGGGCGCTGGGCCAGCGGTCGAAGCCGGCGGTGAGGTCGTGAGCGGCGCCGCCGGCGACGTCGACGTGCAGCAGCGTGAAGTCCGGCGGCTCCTCGAAGGTCGGCAGGGTCTCGCGGACGCAGACCAGGGCGCTGCCGTCGGGGGAGAAGCGCGGCGAGTGGACGTCGGCGAGGGGGTCGTCGACCAGCACGCGGGCGGTGCCACTCGCGGTCTCCACGACCACCAGGCGGTCGCGCTCCCCGGCGGGTCCGTCGGGCACGGTCTCGATGCGGGCCAGCACCCGCCCGTCGGGGGAGAGGGCGACCGACTCGCCGGCGCCCTTGGGCGGCCGCGCGTCGGGAGTGAGGTCGCGGAGCGCCACCGGCTCGGGTTCCGCGCCGGCGGCCGGCTCGGCGGGCAGCCGCCCGGCCCAGAACAGGTGCGGCGCGGCGGGGCCGAGGTCGTGGTCCCAGTACCGCACCGGGTAGGCCTCGTGCAGGATCGCGCTGACCCCGGCCTCCTTGCGCTGCTTGCGCCGCGCGGCGTCGGCCTCGGCGTCCGCCACCCCGGGCATCGCGGAGGCGACCACGACCACGTCGCCGGTGTCGGCGGCGACGGCCACCCCGCCGACCCCGCCGGGATGGGTCAGCACCGGCCGGGCCTCACCACCTCCGGCGGGCAGGCTCCACAGCGCCGGCTTCGGGTCCTCGGCTCCGTCGCCGGGACCCGACCCACCCCTGGCGCCGGGGTCGGGCCGCGCGGAGGTGAACAGCAGCGAGCCGTCGGGCGCCCACACCGGCGCGGACTCCCCGGGCGCGCTGCGGGTGAGCCGCCGGGCCGGCTGCTGCCCCGCGGGGTCGACCTCCCACAGGGCCGATTGCCACTTCGTGCCCTCGGCGTCGAGCGTCTGCACGGAGACGGCCAGCCGGGAGCCGTCGAGGGACAGCGCCAGCCCGGCCACCCGCGGGAGGGCGACGAAGGCCCGCAGGTCGTCGAAGGGGGACGTCGACTCCGGGGCCGGCGTGGACTCGTCGGACGGCTCGCTCACCCTGGTCACCGTAGCGACCGCCCACGGCACCCGGTGGCCCCCGTGCGGGGACCCGCCGCGAGCGTGCGAGAGGCGGGGGCAAGGGGTCCTCTGTCAGAGGCGGGGGGCCGCCTCGACGGGCGTGAGCTCCTCGTCCAGGGCGCTGACGAACACGTGCTGGGCCACGCCCGCCGGCAGCACCTGGCCGTCCAGGCTGACCGAGCCGGCGGCCAGCTGGGCCATCACCGTGGCGCCGGGCCGCAGCCCCTGGTCGGCGAGGGCGCGCATCAGGTCGGCGTCCTCCTGCAGCTGCTCGCTGATCCGCTTGATCTCCACCCGCCGGCCCTCGGCGGTCGCGGTGGTGGAGAGCAGGGTCAGCGAGTCCAGCACCGCGGAGGTCTCCCCGCCGAGGGCGTCCAGCCCCGGAATGGGGTTGCCGAACGGCGAGACGGTCGGGTTGCCCAGCAGGTTGAGCAGCTTGCGCTCCACGGCCTCGCTCATGACGTGCTCCCAGCGGCACGCCTCCTCGTGGACGTCGGCGTAGTCCAGACCGATGACGTCCACGAGCAGGCACTCGGCCAGCCGGTGCTTGCGCATGACCGCCGTGGCCAGCTGCCGGCCCTGGTCGGACAGCTGCAGGTGCCGGTCCCCCTCGACCGTCAGCAGCCCGTCACGCTCCATGCGGGCGACCGTCTGGCTGACCGTGGGACCGCTCTGGTGCAGCCGCTCGGCGATCCGGGCGCGGAGGGGGACGATCCCCTCCTCCTCCAGCTCGAAGATCGTCCGGAGGTACATCTCGGTGGTGTCGATGAGGTCGTTCACAGGTCTCCTCCGTGTCGCCCCAGATGGTACGGGGAGTCGGGGCGTGCGCCGGGTCACCGGAGCGGCCACCGGGAGCCGGGACCCGGCTCCCGGCGGTAGCGTCGCCCCGGGAGCGGCCCCGCGGCCGCAGGCAGGGCCCACCCGCGCCGCGAGCAGGGGCACCCCCGCTCGGAGGGAGAGCGAGGAGAGCCGGTGAGCGACTCGGTCGCGGTCGTCTGGGACGACGCGCTGCTCGGCTACACGATGGGCGGGGACCACCCCCTGCACCCGGTCCGGCTGGACCTCACGATGCGGCTGGCCGACTCCCTCGGCGTCCTGGCGGCCGACCGGCTGGAGGTGCTGCGGCCCACCCCGGCCGACGTCGACCTGCTGACCCTCGTGCACGACCCGGCCTACCTCGACGCGGTCAAGCGCGCCCCCTCCGACCCCCACATCGGGTTCGGCCTGGGCACGGCGGACAACCCGGTCTTCGAGGGCATGTACGACGCCGCCGCGCTGATCACCGGTGGCAGCGTGCTGGCCGCCGAGCAGGTGCACAGCGGCCGGGCGCAGCACGCGGTCAACATCTCCGGCGGCCTGCACCACGCCATGCGCGACCGCGCGTCCGGCTTCTGCGTGTTCAACGACGCGGCGATCGCGATCGCCTGGCTGCTCGCCCAGGGGCACCAGCGGATCGCCTACGTCGACATCGACGTGCACCACGGCGACGGCGTCCAGGCCGCCTTCTACGACGACCCGCGGGTGCTCACCGTCAGCGTCCACCAGACCCCGCTCACCCTCTTCCCGGGCACCGGCTACCCCGAGGAGACCGGCGATCCGGAGAAGGCGCTGGGCAGCGCGGTCAACCTGGCCCTGCCCAACGGCACCGACGACTCCGGCTGGCTGCGCGCCTTCCACGCCGTCGTCCCCAGCGTGCTCAAGGCCTTCCAGCCGGAGATCCTCGTGACGCAGTGCGGGTGCGACGCCCACCACGAGGACCCGCTCGCCGACCTCGCGCTCACCATCGACGGGCAGCGGGCCAGCTACCAGGCGCTGCACGACCTGGCCCACGACGTGTGCGACGGGCGCTGGATCGCGCTCGGCGGCGGCGGGTACGGCCTGGTCCGCTGCGTGCCGCGGGCGTGGACGCACCTCATCGCCGAGGCCAGCGGACAGCGGCTGGACCCCGCCACCGAGATCCCGGAGTCCTGGCGGGAGGACGTCGTCCGGCGGGGGCTGCGGGCCCGCCCGCCGACGCACATGACCGAGGGCGGCTACACCGGCTTCTCGCGCTGGGACCCGTTCACCGAGTCCCGCGTCGACCGGGCGATCTCCCGCACCCGCCACGCGGCGTTCCCCTACTTCGGCCTCGACCCGGACGACCCCCGTGACTGAGCAGCAGACCGAGATCCCGCCCGCCCCGGTGCAGGAGCCCGCGGAGGCGCCCACCGCGCCGGCGCACTGGGAGGCCGACATCATCGCCGCCGACGGCGGCACGGTGCACCTGCGCCCGATCCGGCCGAGCGACGCCGAGGGGCTGGTCGGGATCATGGACCGCAGCTCCGAGCAGACCCGCTACTACCGCTTCTTCGGCCCGATGAAGCGGCTGTCCGACCGCGACCTGCACCGCTTCACCCACGTCGACCACGACTCGCGCGTGGCTTTCGTCCTCGTCCTGGGCGACCAGCTCATCGGCGTGGGCCGCTACGACCGCTACCCCGACACCAGCGACGCCGAGGTCGCCTTCCTCATCGAGGACGCCCACCAGGGCCGCGGGCTGGGCTCGGTGCTGCTCGAGCACCTGGCGGCCGCGGCCCGGGAGCGGGGGATCGAGCGGTTCGTCGCCGAGGTGCTGGCGCAGAACAACCGGATGGTGCGGGTCTTCCTCGACGCCGGGTACACCCCCGAGCGCACCTACGAGGAGGGCGTCGTCCACCTGACCTTCCCGATCGCGCCCACCGAGACGGCGCTGGCGGTGCGCTACGAGCGGGAGCAGCGCAGCGAGTCGCGCTCGATCGCCCGGCTGCTGACCCCGTCCTCGGTCGCGGTGGTGGGGGCCAGCAACGACGAGGAGAAGCTGGGGCACGCCGTCCTCCGGCACCTGCTGGACTACGGCTTCCGCGGGCCGCTCTACCCGGTCAACCCCGGCACCCGGCACGTCCGCGGAGTGCCCGCGCACGCGTCCATCGAGGCGATCCCCGACGACGTCGACCTCGCCGTCCTGGCCGTGCCCGCCGACGAGGTCGCCGGCGTGGTCGAGGCCTGCCGGCGCAAGCGGGTCCGCGGGCTGGTGGTGATCTCCGGGGGCTTCGGCGAGTCCGGTCCGGAGGGCAGGGTGGCCGAGCGGCGGCTGGTGGCGGCGGCCCGGGCGTCGGGGATGCGCGTGGTGGGGCCCAACTGCCTGGGCATCGTCAACACCGATCCGGCGCTGCGGCTCAACGCCAGCCTGGCGCCGCGCATCCCGGGCCGGGGCCGGGTGGGCTTCTTCGCGCAGTCCGGCGCGCTGGGCTCGGCGCTGCTGGAGCAGGCGCGCAGCCGCAACATCGGCCTGTCCAGCTTCGTCTCGGCCGGCAACCGCGCCGACGTCAGCGGCAACGACCTCCTGCAGTTCTGGGCCACCGACCCGGCCACCGAGGTGGTGCTGCTGCACCTGGAGAGCTTCGGCAACCCGCGCAAGTTCGCCCGGCTGGCCCGCCGGGTCGGCCGCGACAAGCCGGTCGTGGCGGTCAAGAGCGGCCGGCACGTGCGCATGACCGAGGGGCTGGCCGGCACGTCGGTCGCGGTGCCCGAGGAGTCGGTGGCCGCCCTGTTCGCCTCGGCCGGGGTCATCCGGGTGCAGACGCTGGCGCAGCTGTTCGACGTCGCCACCCTGCTGGCCCACCAGCCGCTGCCCGGCGGCGACCGGGTGGCCGTCGTCGGCAACTCCACGGCGATGGGGGTGCTGGTCAGCGACGCCGTCCTCGAGGAGGGGCTGCGGCTGGCCCGCGAGGCGCCGACCGACATCGGCGCCGGCGGCTCGGCCGAGCAGTTCCGCGCCGCGCTGCAGGAGGCGGTCGACGACGACGGGGTGGACGCCGTCGTCGCGGTGTTCCTCCCGCCCATCAACCGCGGCTCGGCGGAGTTCGGCCGGGCACTGCGCGAGGTGGCCCAGGGCACCGAGAAGCCGGTGGTCGCGACCTTCCTCTCCTCCGAGGGCATCCCCGCCGAGCTCGTCGTGCCCGGCGAGGACGGGACGCCGGCGCGCGGGTCGGTGCCGTCGTACTCCACCCCGGAGCGGGCGGTGATCGCGCTGGCGAAGGTCGCCGAGTACGCGCGGTGGCGGCGCCGGCCGGTGGGGGAGGTGCCGGAGCTGCCGGACGTCGACGAGCGGGCGGCCCGCGAGCTCGTGCTGACCGCGCTCACCGACTCCCCGGGCGGCCGCCAGCTCACCGACGAGGAGACGATCGCGCTGCTGGCCGCCTACGGCGTGCCGCTGCTGGGCACCCGGACGGTCACGGATGCCGAGGCCGCGGTCGCCGCCGCCGAGGCGATCGGCTACCCGGTCGTGCTGAAGTCGACCGCGCCGTGGCTGCGGCACCGCTCCGACCTGGGCGGGGTGCGGCTCGACCTGGCCGACGCCGACGCGGTGCGGGCCGCCTTCGCCGCCATCCCCTCCGGCGACCCGGTGATCGTGCAGGAGATGGCCGCGCCGGGCGTGGTGACCGTCGTCGAGATCGTCGACGACCCGTCCTTCGGGGCCCTGGTCAGCTTCGGTCTCGGCGGGGTGGCCACCGACCTGCTCGGCGACCGCGCGTACCGGACGCTGCCGCTCAGCGACCTCGACGCGGCCGAGCTGGTCCGGGCGCCGCGGGCGTGGCCGCTGCTCGACGGCTACCGCGGCTCGGAGCCGGTCGACGTCGCCGCGCTGGAGGACCTGCTGCTCCGGGTCGGCCGGCTGGCCGACGACCTGCCCGAGGTGCTGCAGCTGTCGCTGGAGCCGGTGATCGTCGGCCCGGCCAACCCGTGGCACGGCGGGCGCTCGCTGGTGGTGGCGGGCGCCGTCGTGCGGGTCGGCCCGCCGACCGCCCGCCTGGAGCCCGGCCCCCGCCGGATGCGCAGCCCCGGCGGCTGAGAAAGGACCCCTCTGCCCCCCGCCGCTCGTAGGCTCGCGGCGGGACCCTGCAGAGGGGCCGCCCTCAGGTCTCCGGCGTGCGCGCGGCGACCAGGTGCCCGCGGAACGGGGCGGGCAGGGCGCCGTCGGGGTCGGTGAACGGGGCCAGCACCTCCCGCGCCCCGGTGCGGATGCGGGCGTACACGTCGGGCGAGATCTGCCGGGCCAGGGGTGAGCCCTCGACCTCGGTCACCGCCATGGCCTCGGCCGACTCGAAGGCCGCCGTGCCGAGGTGCGTCCGCGTCTCCAGCACGGCCAGGCCGGCGTCGGTGAGGCTCGTCCGGAGCGCGTCCAGGTCGCCGCAGGCCCAGTAGGCGCCCATCAGCGGCCGGGCGACGGGACCGGCGTGCCGCACCACCAGGTCGACGAAGGGGGCGTAGGCCGGCTGGTCCTCCAGGGCGGCCGGCACGCAGAGCGCGACGACGCCACCGGACCGGGTCACCCGGGCCATCTCGCGCAGCGCCGCCGTCCGGTCGGGGAAGAACATCAGCGCCATCTGGCACAGCACCGCGTCGAAGGACCGGTCCGGGAACGGCAGCGCGGCGACGTCCCCCTGCCGCCACTCCAGCTCCGGCCGGACCCGCCGGGCGACGGCGAGCATCGCCTCGTTGAGGTCCAGCCCGACCACGCGGCCGGTTCCGGCGAGCCGGTCGGCGACGGTCCGGGCGACGATGCCGGTGCCGCACGCGACGTCGAGCACCTCCTGCCCGGGCCGCACGCCGGCCACGTCGGCCAGCAACGGCGCCCACTCGGCGAAGAGGGCCGGGACGAACCGGGACTCGTAGAGCTCGGCGGCCTCGGCGGTCACCTGGAAGGCCTCGGTTCCGGACCGGTCCGCGGTACTGGTCATGGCGTCCTCCCTGTGCGCGGGAACGGGTCCAGGGTCGTGGGGGAGGAGCCGCGGGTCATGGGTGCACGCACCCAGGACCCCGCCCATCCGCGCACCGTGGGGGTCCCGCCGGGGACGGGCGGTGGGACCCTCGGACCATGGCAGGCGGCGACGTCCTCCTGGCCCGGGGCGAGGCGGCGCTGGAGCGCGGCGACTGGTCTGCCGCGCGGCAGGTGTTCGCCGACGCGCTCGGCCGTTCCGACACCCCCGACGCCCACTACGGCATGGCCCGGGCGCTGGAGTGGGCCGGCGACTTCGAGGGCGCCATCCGATGCTACGAGCAGGCGTTCCGCGGCTGCCGGGCGCAGGGCCGCGCCCGCCTCGCCGCGCTCATCGCCGGACGTGAGCTGAGTTTCCTGCACGCCGCGGTGCGCGGGAACGGTGCGGCGGCGGAAGGCTGGCTCGCCCGGGCGAGGAGCCTCGTCGGCTCCGACGACTGCGTCGAGCGGGGCTGGGTGGCGCTCGCCGCCGCGGCCGGCACCGACGTCGCGCACGAGGTGGCCGCGGCCGCGGAGGAGGCCGCCGGCGTGGCCCGGCGGTGGGACGATCCCGACCTGCACTTCTGCGCGCTCGCCTACCGGGGCGCGGGCCTGGTCCTGCGCGGGCAGGTTCCCGAGGGGATGCGGTGCGTCGACGAGGCCGCGGTGGCCGCGGGCAACGGCGAGGTCCGCGACCACCTGGTCATCGGCGAGATCTACTGCAAGATGCTGCTCTGCTGCGAGCTGGCGCTCGACGTCCACCGCGCACAGCAGTGGCTCGCCGTAGCCGATGCCGCCGGCCGGGCGTCGAACGACCTGTGGGTGTCGGCCATCTGCCTCATGCACCACGGCGGCGTCCTGATCGCGGCCGGCCGGTGGGCCGAGGCCGAGGCCGAGCTGACGACGGCGCTCGGGCTCTACGACCGCGGGATGCGCGCCCTCCGGGCCGGCGCCGCGCTCCGCCTCGCCGACCTCCGGGTCCGGCAGGGCCGGCTCGAGGAGGCCGCCGGGCTGCTGGCCGGCAGCGAGTTCGACGGCGCCGCCGTCCTGCCGCTGGCCCGGCTGCACCTGCTGCGCGGGGAACCGGAGAGCGCGGCGGCGGTCCTTCGCCGCTGCCTCGCCGGTGCGACGGTCCTGCACGCGCCGGCGATCGCGCTGCTGGCTCAGCTCCAGGCGGACGCGGGCCGGATCCACGACGCCGAACGGCTGCACGGCCGGCTGCGGGGCCTGGCCGCCGCGAGCGGGCTCCTGCACGCGCAGGCGCTGGCCGAGCTGGTGGCCGGCGTGCTCGCCCGGACCACCGGCGGTGCGCCGGCCCTGCCGCCCCTCGAGGCGGCCCTCGTCGGGTTCTCCCGCGCCGGCCTGCCGTGGGAGGCGGCCGGCGCCCGGCTCGCGGTCGCCCGTGAGCTGCGCGACGAGGCCCCCGACCTGGCGAGGGCGGAGGGCCGGACGGCGCTGCGCACCTTCCAGGAGCTCGGCGCGGCGCGGAGTGCCGACGAGGCGGCCGCGCTGCTGCGGAGCCTGGGCGCCCGCCCCGGGCCGTCCCCGCGGTCGGGCGGGGAGCTCACCACCCGGGAGCGGGACGTGCTGCGGCTGGTCGCCGAGGGGCTGTCCAACGCCGAGATCGCCCGGCGGCTGTTCCTCAGCAAGCGCACCGTGGAGCACCACGTCGGCGCCATCCTGGCCAAGTCGGGTGCGGGCACCCGCGCCGAGCTGCTCGCCCGCATCGTGCGACACGGCTCCGCCGGGCTGTAGAGACACCGAGAGCCCGCCGCCCGGAAGGGCGGCGGGCTCTCGGCCGGCCCCGTCGTCAGGTGGACGGGGTCCTCTCTCAGGCCAGGTAGTCGCGCAGCGCGTCGGCGCGCTCGGGGTCGCGGAGCTTGGCCATCGTCTCGCGCTCGATCTGGCGCACCCGCTCGCGGGACAGCCCGAACTGCTTGCCGATCTGCTCGAGGGTCCGCGGCTGGCCGCCGTCCAGGCCGAAGCGCAGCACGACGACGTCGCGTTCGCGGTCCTCCAGCGTGCCCAGCACGGTGCGGACGTCGCCCTTCATCATCTGGAAGGCGACGGCGTCCTCGGCGACGGCGGCGTCGGCGTCCTCGATGAAGTCACCGAGGCGGGACTCCTCGTCGGCGCCGACGGTCTGGTCGAGGCTGACCAGGTCGCGGGAGTACTCGAGCAGCTCGGTGATCCGCTCGGGGGTCATGTCGAGCTCGAGGCCCAGTTCCTCGGCGGTGGGCTCGCGCTCCAGCTCCTGGTGGATCCGTCGCCGGGTGCGCACGACCTTGTTGACCTGCTCGGCGAGGTGCACGGGCAGCCGGATCGTGCGGCCGGAGTCGGCCATCGCGCGGGTGATGGCCTGGCGGATCCACCACGTCGCGTACGTCGAGAACTTGAAGCCCTTGGTGTAGTCGAACTTCTCGACCGCGCGGATCAGACCGACGTTGCCCTCCTGGATGAGGTCCAGGAACGTCATGCCGTGGCCGGTGTAGCGCTTGGCGACCGACACGACCAGGCGCAGGTTGGCCTCGAGCAGGTGCCGCTTGGCCGCCTTGCCGTCGATGGCCAGCGTCTTGTAGTCCCGCTGGAGCGCGGGCGTGAGCTGCCGCTCGTTGAGCAGCCGCTCGGCGTACAGGCCGGCCTCGATCCGCTTGGCGAGCTCGACCTCCTGCTCCGCGGTGAGCAGCGCGGTCTTGCCGATGGTGTTCAGGTACACCCGCACGAGGTCGGTCGAGACCAGACCGGTCGTGTCGGGCTCGCGGCGCGGCGAGCGCACCTCGAGGGTGTCGGTGGGGGAAGACTGCAGCAGCGTCACGATCTGTCTTCGTCCTTGCCTTCGGTACGGATGCACCTGCTCGCGTCGTCGTGGCGCGGTGCACCCGGATGTCGTGGGTGGGGGCCCCGGTCGGCCGGCCTGCTCTGCCAGGCGGCCGCAGCCCTCGCTCTCGTTGTCCGTTGTGGTACGCCCTGCACAACGGCCCCGACCCCGTCGGGTGTTCCGCGTGTGCCGGCTTCACAGCAAATGCACAGGGCGTGTGTTGCGTCACCCGGTGATACCCAAGGCGTCCGGGCTCAGACCTCCAGGAGCAAGGTCATCGGTCCCTCGTTGACCGAGGAGACGAGCATGCGGGCGCCGAACACCCCGGTGGCCACCTCGCTGCCCCGGCGGCGCAGCTCGGCGACCACCTCGGCCACCAGGGGTTCGGCCACCTCGGCGGGCGCGGCGTCCTGCCACGAGGGACGGCGGCCCTTGCGGGTGTCGGCGTAGAGGGTGAACTGGCTGATCACCAGCACCGGCAGGCCGAGGTCGCCCACGGAACAGGCGCCGCCCTCACCGGGGAAGACCCGCAGTTCGTGCACCTTGCGGGCCAGCGCGCGGGCGCGGGCCGCGTCGTCCTCCCGGCCGACGCCGACCAGCGCCAGCAGGCCGCGGCCGATCTCGCCCACCACGGCGCCGTCCACCGTCACCGCCGCCGTCCCGACCCTGCTCACCACCGCGCGCACCCGCCGATCCTCGCCGCGCGGTCGCGGTCGACCAAACCGCGGACCGCGCGGCACGGCGGGTGCGCCGCCGTCGGACGGCGGTCAGAGATCCTGGCCGCGGTACTTGCGGCCCCAGATCCCGGATTTGCCGGGCGCCATGATCGAGTGGGGGTCGAGGGCGTCCTTGACGGCCTCGTGGAACCGCAGCAGCGCGCCGTCGCCCCAGTTGTAGGTGCCCATCACCTGGTCCATGAGGGCGTTGTGGGTGCGGTACTCCCCGTAGCCCTCGGCGGCGGCCTCGTCGATGAGCACCCGGGCCAGGTCGAGGGTCTCCTGCCGGGCCTGCGCGTCGGTGGTGTCGAACAGCAGCAGCGCGATGTGGTGCATCTCCCGCAGCCCGACGATGAACTGGGCGGCGTAGTCCTTGCGGTACTCGTCGGCCCGCCGGCGCACCATCTGCGCCTGGCGCAGCGCGTCGGCGCCGTCGGGCGCGGAGACCGGCGAGAAGCCGATGTGCCCGCCGTTGGGCACGAACTCCATCAGCTTCATCTCGTCCAGGCTGGGGATGCCGTTGTTGATCCGGTGCCGGTCGTGCAGCACGTGCGCGCCGCGGTCGGTGGCCTCGTCGCGGTCGTGGTGGGTGGCGAAGGTCGACCCCGGCACCTGGAGGAAGGCGTCCTTGATCATCCCGAGGTAGGCGTCGACGACGGGCGGGGGACCGTAGACGGTGCCGTAGAGGTTCCAGTACCCCAGGCCGAGCTCGGACTTCATCCGCTGGATCGCCTCGTCCGGCAGCGGGCCGTCGCCGTCGTGCCACTCGGTGCGCTTCGAGACGACGCCGGCGTCGAGGATGATGTTGCGCAGCACCGGCACGTTCTGCAGCGGCGCCATGTTCACCCGCAGCGGGAACATGATGTCGACGACCTGCGCCAGGTCCTCCTCCCGGTCGAAGGTGATCACGAACGTGGTCGCAGACGGTGGGCGCTGCATGAGCTGGATGCCCATCTTGGTGACGATGCCCAGGTTGGACTGGGTGAACAGGCCGTCGGGGAAGGGCCCGAAGCCGTACTGGAACAGCTGCCAGGTGTCGCTCCCTGGCACGGCTCCCATGCCGGTGCGCATGACGTCGCCTGTGGGCAGCACGACCTCCAGGCCGGCCTGCCACATCAGGTGGTCGCCGTAGGGGGTGTAGCCGACGCCGCGGTCGAGGGTGTTGCCGACCACCGAGCCCCAGCCCAGGTCGGGGCAGTCGAGCATCAGCGACGGCGCGTTGGCCTGCAGGTACTCGTACAGGTCGAAGTACGAGACGCCCGGTTCGAGCAGCGCGTAGCCGTACCTCTCGTTGACCTCGATGATCCGGTTCATCCGCTCGCCGGTGTTCACGACGACGGCACCCGACAGCCGCGGCTGGCCGCCGCCGTAGCCGTTGTTCTTCCCGGTCGAGATGGGGGAGAGCGGGATGCCGAACTCGTTGGCGATCCGGACGATCTCCTGCACCTGCTCGGTCGTCTCCGGGGAGACCGCCGCCGACGCGCCGGCCGCCGGCTCGCTGCCGACCGGGTACGGGTCGCGGTAGCGGGCCAGGTCGCCGTCCTCGGTGGCGACGTACTTGTCGCCGACGACGTCCCGGAACCGGGCGATCGCCGTGTCGAAGTCGGACTCGGACAGCCCAGGGGGCAGCAGACGGGCCACGGGGGACTCCTTCGTCGGTGGCGGGCGGGACGTGCCCGACCCACAGCCAAGGACGGATGTGGCGCCGGCCACAACGGTTTCCCGGCAACTGGTCGCATACTGGCCCGCGACGGTCGTCCGGCGGATCACACCGGTGGAGGCGCCATGACCGCTGCCGGGGAACCGGTCCGCCCGCGGCCGTTGCCGGAGGTGTCGGTCCGCAGCGGCGACCCCGACGAGGCGCGCGACGTGGGCACGCGGGTGTTCCACAGCCACCGGGTCACCGTGCTCGGTGACGCGAGCCGCTTCGCGATGACCCTGGACGCCGCCTCGCTGGGCCCGCTCACCGTCGGCTGGTTGAGCTACGACACCGAGGTGCGCATCGAGAGTGCCCACGACGGCCACTACCAGGTCAACGTCCCCACCGCGGGCACGCTGACCGTGACCAGCGCCGGCCGGAACGCCGTCGCGGGGCCGGGCGCGGCGGTCGTGCACGTCCCCGACCGCGCCGCCGTGTTCAGCGGCTGGGCGACCCCGGCTCCGGTCCTGGCCCTCCGCATCGCCCAGCCGGCGCTCGAGCACGAGCTGGAGCAGCTGCTGGACCGGCCGCTGCGCCACCCGGTCGACCTCGACCTGGGCATGGACGTCTCGACCGGTCGCGGCGCACAGTGGCTGGCCCTGGTCCGGTCCCTGGCCACCGACCTCGCCGACGAGAACGCCCTCGTCCGCCAGCCGATGGTGGCCGCACCGTTCACGCACAGCGTGATGTGCGGCCTCCTGCTGACCGCGCTGCACGAGCACCGCGACGAGCTGGCCGCACCGGCGCCCGCCGCCGGCCCGTCGGTCGTGCGCCGGGCTCGGGACTACATCGAGGCCAACGCGGACCGGCCGGTCACCGTCGCCGAGATCGCCCGCGCCTGCGGCGTCGGCGTCCGGGGCCTGCAACACGGCTTCCAGCGGGCGATGGACACCTCGCCGACCGAGTACCTGCGGCACGTCCGGCTCCGGTGCGCGCACCGCGACCTGCTCCTCGCCGACCCGGCGACGACCACCGTCGAGGCGGTCGCGCAGCGCTGGGGGTTCCCCCACCGCGGCCGGTTCGCGGCCCGGTACCGGCAGCGCTACGGCGTCCCGCCCGCGGAGACGCTCCGGCAGCGCCCCTGAGCGCCGAGCCGGCCACCCGGTCGACGGCGCCGGTGCACTGTGACCGTTTCGTGGTTGTCAACGCAGTAAGCGCACCCTAAGTTTGGTTAGCCAAGCCTTACTAGAGCGACGTGCACCCATGAACGCGCAGCAGGCCGGTCCCCGGCCGCTGCGCGCCTGTGCCTCGCCCACAGCCGGGCCACGACAGCGCGCTGCACCGGGCGGCGCCGCACCACGACCGGAAGGACACCATGCGTCGCGCACCGAGATGGGTCGCACTCCCCACGGCAGCCCTGCTCGCGGGCGGGCTCGCCGCCTGCTCCTCGGCCTCCTCGGCCTCCTCGGCCTCGTCGGCCGCGGGCGAGGCGGAGGGCGCCACCGACGTCACCGCCATCACCGTCGAGCACGCCTTCGGCACGACGACGATCGAGTCGCAGCCCGAGCGGGTCGCCACGGTGCAGTGGGCCAACCACGAGGTGCCGCTCGCGCTCGGCGTCGTCCCCGTCGGCATGGCCGCCGCGAACTTCGGTGACGACGACGGCGACGGCCTGCTGCCGTGGGTCTCCGAGCGGCTCGAGGAGCTCGGCGCGGAGACGCCGGTGCTGTTCGACGAGACCGACGGGATCGACTTCGAGGCGGTCGCCGACACCGACCCCGACGTGATCCTCGCCGGCTACTCGGGCCTGACCCAGGAGGACTACGACACCCTCAGCGAGATCGCCCCGGTCGTCGCCTACCTGGAGGCGCCATGGGCGACGCCGTGGCGCGAGATGATCGAGATCAACGCCGCGGGCATGGGCATGGCCGAGGAGGGCGAGGCGCTCGTCGCGAGCCTCGAGCAGGACATCACCGCCGCCGTCGGCGAGTACCCCCAGCTCGAGGGCAGGTCGACGATGTTCCTGACCCACGTGGACACGGCCGACCTGAGCGAGGTCAGCTTCTACACGCCGTTCGACACCCGCAGCGCCTTCTTCGAGGACCTCGGGCTGTCCACCCCGGCCAGCGTCACGGCGGCCTCCACCGACCCCGAGCAGTTCTCCGGCACGGTGAGCGCCGAGCAGGTCGACGCGTTCGACGACGTGGACATCATCGTCACGTACGGCGACCAGGCGCTGGTAGACGCGCTCAACGCGGACCCGCTGCTGTCCCAGATCCCGGCCGTCAGGAGCGGGGCCCTCGTCCTGCTGCCCGACACCCCGCTGGGCACCGCGGCGAACCCGACCCCGCTCGCGATCTCCTGGGTCCTCGAGGACTACGTCTCGATGCTCGCCGAGGCAGCTGACAAGGGGCAGTGACCACCGCTCCTCCCGTCCCGGCCTCGGGCGCCGCCGTCGTGCGGCGCCCGAGGCCGGGACGGTCCCTCTGGCTGCTGGCCGTCCTCGCGGTGCTCGTCGCCCTGGCGATCGCCTCGATCACGGTGGGCTCGCGGGACGTGGCCTGGTCCGACATCCTCGCCGCCCTGGGCGGGTCCACCGAGAACATCGGGCAGGCGGCCGTCACCAAGCGGATCCCGCGCACCCTCCTCGCCGTCGTCGTGGGCGCGGCGCTCGGCCTGTCCGGCGCGGTCATGCAGGGCGTCACCCGCAATCCGCTGGCCGATCCCGGGGTCCTCGGGATCAACATGGGTGCGTCGCTGGCCGTGGTCGCCGGGCTGGCCTGGTTCGGGCTGTTCTCGTCGACCAGGATCATCTGGACGGCGATCGCCGGCGCCGCGCTGGCGGCGGGGTTCGTCCACGCCGTCGGGTCGCTCGGGCGCGGCGGGCCGACCCCGCTGAAGCTCGCCCTGGCCGGCGCGGCCACCTCGGCCGCCCTCACCTCGTTCATCACCGCCGTCGCCCTGCCGCGCGGTGACATCGCCGAGAGCGTGCAGTCCTGGGAGATCGGCGGTGTCGGCGGCGCGACCTTCGAGAGCATCGGCACGGTGCTGCCGTTCCTGGCGGTGGGGTTCGCCGTCAGCCTGCTCTCGGCCCGCAGCCTCAACTCCCTCGCGCTTGGCGACGAGCTCGCGGCCGGCCTCGGGGAGCGCGTCGCCGTGGCCCGCGGGATCGCGGCCCTCGGCTCGGTGCTGCTGTGCGGCGCCGCCACGGCGGTCGCCGGCCCGATCGGCTTCGTCGGGCTCGTCGTCCCCCACCTGTGCCGGCTGCTGGTCGGGGTGGACCACCGCTGGCTGCTGCCGTTCTCGGCGCTGACCGGTGCCTGCCTGCTGACCGCCACCGACGTGCTCGGTCGCATCGTGGCCCGCCCGGCCGAGATCGACGTCGGCATCATCACCGCGCTGGTCGGCGCCCCGTTCTTCATCGCGATCGTCCGCCGGCAGAAGGTCCGTGAGCTGTGACCGCCGTCGTCGCGCCTGCCTCCTCCACGGTCGACGCCGTCGCCCGGAACCGGGTCCGCCGCGCCGCCCGCCGGCGCCTGGTCGTCGCGGTGCTCGCGGTGCTCGTCGTCGCGACCTTCGCCGTCACCCTGATGGTCGGGCGGACCTCCTACCCGCCGGGGGACGTGCTCCGGGTGGTGCTGGGCCAGGACGTCCCCGGCGCCACCTTCACGGTCGGCCGGCTCCGGCTGCCGCGCGCGGTCCTCGCGGTCGCCGCGGGGCTGAGCTCCGGCCTCGCCGGCGTCACGTTCCAGACGATGCTGCGCAACCCACTGGCCAGCCCGGACGTCATCGGCATCAGCGCCGGGGCGAGCGCCGCGGCCGCCTTCGCGATCGTCCTCCTCGGCTGGAGCGGGACCGCCGTCTCGATCACCGCGATCGTCGCCGCGCTCGTGGTGGCGCTGCTCGTGTACGTGCTGGCGTTCAAGGACGGGGTCGCGGGCACCCGGCTCATCCTCATCGGCATCGGCATCGCCGCCATGTCGAGGAGCTTCATCGCCTACGTCCTGGACCAGGCCGGAGCGTGGGACTTCGCCGAGGCGCTGCGCTGGCTCACCGGCAGCCTCAACGGCAGCACCTGGGAGGCGACGGTGCCCGCCCTGATCGCCCTGGTGGTGCTCGGGCCGGTCCTGCTGACCCAGACGCGGGAGCTCTCGGCGCTGCAACTCGGGGACGACATCGCGTCCGCGCTCGGCATCCGCGTCGAGCGCACCCGCATCGTGGCGATCGTCGCGGCGGTGGGCCTGATCGCCTTCGCCACGGCCGCGTGCGGGCCGATCGCCTTCGTCTCGTTCCTCGCCGGACCGATCGCGGCCCGCATCGTGGGACCGAACGGCTCGCTGCTCGTCCCCGCGGCACTGGTCGGGGCGCTGCTGGTGCTCGTGGCGGACGTCGTCGGCCAGTTCGCGCTGGGGACCCGCTTCCCGGTCGGCGTCGTGACCGGCGTGCTCGGCGCGCCCTATCTGATCTACCTGATCGTCCGCACCAACCGCGCCGGAGGTTCTTTGTGAGCGACTCTGCTGGCCTGGCGGCTCCGCCGCGCGGAAGCGAAGGGAGAGCGCTGTGAGCACCACCCACTCGCTGGCGGCGGAGGACCTCACGCTCGGGTACGGCGACCGCGTCGTCGTCGAGGACCTCGATCTCGTCGTGCCGCCCGGCCGCATCACGGCCATCGTCGGCGCCAACGCCTGCGGCAAGTCGACGCTGCTGCGCTCGATGTCGCGGCTGCTGGCGCCGCGCGGCGGGCAGGTCCTGCTCGACGGCCGGGCCGTGCACCGCATGCCGGCCAAGGAGCTCGCCCGCACGCTCGGCCTGCTGCCGCAGTCGCCGATCGCACCCGAGGGCATCACCGTCGCCGACCTCGTCGGGCGGGGCCGCCACCCGCACCAGGGCGTCTTCACCCGGTGGAGGAGGGAGGACGACGCCGCGGTGGCCGCGGCGCTGGAGGCCACACAGACGACGGAGCTGGCCGAGCGCGCCGTCGACGAGCTCTCCGGGGGCCAGCGCCAGCGGGTGTGGATCGCGATGGCGCTGGCCCAGCAGACCGATCTGCTGCTCCTGGACGAGCCGACCACGTTCCTCGACGTGGCCCACCAGGTCGAGGTGCTCGACCTGCTGACCGACCTGAACCGGACCCGCGGCACGACCATCGTGATGGTGCTGCACGACCTCAACCTCGCGGCCCGCTACGCCGACCACCTCGTCGCGCTGGCCGACGGGCGGATCCACGCCTCCGGGGACCCGGCCGACGTGTTCACCGAGGACTGCGTACGCGCCGTCTTCGGTCTCGACAGCCGGGTCATCGTCGACCCGACCTCGGGCAAGCCCCTCATGCTGCCGCTCGGCCGCCACCACGCGGTGGCACCGGTCGACGCGCTCCGCGGCGGCACGGCGACCTGACGGCGGGGCGCCGGCATCGCCACGACGGGGGAGCTGTCGACTGTCGCCACCCTGCTGTCGACACCGCGGCGATAGGATGCGGGCCGACGAGGAGGTGCTGTGAACGTGGAGCCACTGGCCAGCCTGGATCGCAGCACCCTGCGTGAGCGGGCGCTGGAGTCGGTCCGCGCGGCGATCCTCTCCGGTCAGTACCGCCCGGGGGACCACCTCGGCGAGGTGGAGCTGGCGGGCTCGCTCGGGGTGAGTCGTGGCACGGTGCGCGAGGCCCTCCGGCACCTCCAGCAGGAGGGGCTGGTCACCGCCGGCAACCGCGGGATGCTGCGGGTCAACAGTCTGAGCCCGGCCGAGGTGCGGGAGCTGTTCCAGGTCCGGGCGGCGCTCGAGGGGCTGGCGGTCCGGCAGATCATCGCCTCCCCGCGTCGGGACGCCGCCGTCGCCGCGCTGCGGACCGCGCTCGGGCACCTCAGCGACGACGGTGCGGACCCCACCGCGCGGATCGAGGCCGACCTGGCCTTCCACCTCGAGCTGTGCCGGCTGTCGGGCAACTCCATGCTCGTCGAGGCGTGGCAGCACCTCGCCGGCCGCATGCGGGTCGCGATCCTGAACGGGGCGGCGTGGCAGGCGCCGATGATGGCGCGCGACCGGCACGCCCCGATCGTCGACGCCATCGAGCGCGCCGACGTGACCGCCGCCCTGCACGTCGTGGACGAGCACATGGCCTCGGCCGCGGACCGCTTCGCGGAGTCACCCGAGTCCGCCTGAGCTCCCTGCGGCAGGAACGACCCCCCTTCGCTCGCGCGCTGACACCTCCCCGGCCCTCGGCCGGACCTCGTGCTGCCCGGCGGGCGGCCGCCACCAGCGGCGACGGATTCGTCCCGACGTGACCCTTGACACTGTGACGCGGGCAACGCAGACTTCGTCATCAGTTGACTGTTAACAGTCAACCTAACGCGGGGATCCGACGCCCATCCGCTCACCGGAGGTCACCCATGACCGAACGGCACTCTCCAGTCCGCGATCCGCACCTCGAGGAGGTCGCGGCCTGGCACCCGATCGACGGCACGCCGACCAAGAAGAAGGTCGCCGTCGGCAGCTCGATCGGGGCGACGATCGAGACCTACGACTTCATCGGCTTCGGCACCGCCGCGGCGCTGTACTTCAACGACGCCTTCTTCCCCGCGAACGACCCGCTGTCGGGCACGCTGCTGTCCTTCGCGACCCTCGGCGTCGGCTTCGCCGTCCGCCCGCTGGGCGGGATCATCGGCGGCTACCTGGGTGACCGGATCGGCCGCAAGCCGGTGCTGGTCGGCTCGCTGCTGCTCATGGGCGTCGCGACGGTGCTCATCGGGCTGCTGCCCACCTACGCGCAGGTCGGCGTCTGGGCGCCGATCCTCCTCGTCGCGGTTCGGGTCGTGCAGGGGCTCGCGTTCGGTGCCGAGTGGGGCGGCGCGATCCTCATGTGCTTCGAGCACGCCCCCTGGCGCAAGCGCGGCCTCTACACCGGCATCACCCAGGCCGGCTTCCCGGTCGGGCTGCTCCTGGCCAACCTCGCGTTCCTGGCCAGCGTGCCGCTGGGCGGCTCGTGGGCATGGCGGGTGCCGTTCCTGCTCAGCGCCGTCCTGATCGTCGTGGGCATCCTCATCCGGCTCAAGCTCGAGGAGTCCCCGGAGTTCGAGGAGCTCAAGGAGGAGGGCGACCTCTCCAAGAACCCGCTGCTGGAGGTCCTCCGCGACGACTGGCGCAACGTCCTGCGCGCCTTCTGCCTGCGCACCGCCGAGACCGCCGGTTACGCCGTGGCGGTGACCTTCATGCTGTCCTACCTGACCAGCGAGGGCCTCGCCGACCGCGCGGTCACCCTGACCGCGTTGATGGTCGCGGCCGGCATCGGCATCTTCGCGACGGTCTTCTGGGGTGCGCTCACCGACCGGGTCGGCCGGCGGCCGGTGTACCTGTTCGGCACCGCGATCACCGTGCTGTGGGGCGTCCCGCTCTTCCTGGTGGTCAACACCGGCATGGCGACGGCGATCGTCGTGGCCTTCGTCATCAGCTACGCCGTCTGCCAGAACTCCCTCGCCGGCGTCCAGGGCGCGTGGTTCTCCGAGCTCTTCGCGGCCAAGACCCGCACCACGGGGGCCTCCCTGGCCTACCAGCTCTCTGCCGTCGTCTCCGGCTTCACCCCGCTGGTGGCCACCGCGCTGTACGCCGGGGTCGGCTGGGTCGGCCCGGCGCTGCTCTTCACCGGATACGGCCTGCTGGGGCTGGTGGCGACGTTCCTGACCCGCGACACCTGGGGCCCGGTCGAGCGCGAGGAGGTCGCGGCCCTCGAGCGGAGCTTCGCGACGCCGGCCGCGTCGGACGGGGTCCCCGCCCCCCGCACCGTGGCGCACGAGCGCCGGACGACCGCCGACTCCACGACCGACTGACCCGACGACGAGAACGGAACACGCCATGACCGCACTGAGCACGCCGCTGGCAGCGGGGGAGCGCCCCGCCGACCCGACGGAGCGGATCGCACGCATCCGCCAGGCCGCGTACCGCATCCGACGCAACGCACTGGACATGGGGGAGGTGCAGGGGCAGGGCTACATCGGCCAGGCGCTGGGCGTCGCCGACGTCCTCGCGGTGGTCTACACCGACCAGCTGCGCCACCGTCCCGACGACCCGCACTGGCCCGACCGGGACCGGTTCCTGCTCTCCATCGGCCACTACGCCATCGCGCTGTACGCCGCGCTGGCCGAGGCCGGGATCATCCCGCTCGAGGAGCTGGAGACCTACGGGTCCGACGACAGCCGGCTGCCCATGTCGGCCATGGCGTCCTACACCCCGGGCACGGAGATCTCCGGCGGCTCGCTCGGCCACGGCCTCGGGGTCGCCACCGGCATGGCCCTGGGGCTGCGCCACCTCGGCAACCCCGCCCGGGTGTTCAACCTGCTCTCCGACGGCGAGCTGGACGAGGGCTCCACCTGGGAGGCGGCCATGTCCTGCGCCCACCACGGCCTGGACAACGTCACCGCGATCGTCGACGTCAACGCGCTGCAGGCCGACGGGCCCACCGCCGGCGTCCTGCGGACCGAGCCGGTCACCGACAAGTGGCAGGCCTTCGGCTGGCACGCCCTCCGCGTCGACGGCAACGACGTCGCCGCGCTGGTGGCCGCGTTCGACGAACTCCGCGACCACCGCGGCTCGCCCTCGGTGCTGATCTGCGACACCCGCATCGGCTCCGGCGTGCCCCTGCTGGAGAGCCGGGAGAAGGCCCACTTCATGCGGGTCGAGGAACACGAGTGGCAGATCGCCCGCAACCAGCTCGAGGAAGGACTGGCCCGATGACCAGCACCGCTCCCCGCAAGAAGCTCACCACCTCGGCGATGATCGCGTCCTTCGCCGACCCCGGGCAGCGCACCGCGAGCGCCCCGTTCGGGCACGCGCTCAACCGCCTGGCCGAGGAGCGCCCCGAGATCGTCGGCCTCTCCGCCGACCTGGCGAAGTACACCGACATGCACGTGTTCCGCGACGCCCATCCCGACCGCTTCTTCCAGATGGGCATGGCCGAGCAGACCCTGCTCGGGGCCGCGGCCGGCATGGCCGAGGTGGGCCTGGTGCCCTTCGCGTCCACCTACTCGGTGTTCGCCACCCGGCGCGCCTACGACTTCCTCTGCCTGGACATCGCCGAGCCCGGGCTCAACGTCAACGTCGTGGGCGCCCTGCCCGGTCTCACCACCGGGTACGGCCCCAGCCACCAGGCCACCGAGGACCTGGCGATCCTCCGCGGCTGCCCCAATCTGACGATCGTCGACCCCTGCGACTCCGTCGACATCGAGCAGGCCGTGCCGGCGCTGGCGGCCGCACCCGGCCCCACCTACCTGCGGCTGCTGCGCGGCGCGGTGCCCACCGTGCTCGACGAGTACGACTACCGCTTCGAGCTCGGCAAGGCCGCCGAGCTCCGCACCGGCCGCGACGTCGTCCTCATCTCCACCGGGCTGATGACCATGCGGGCCCTGCAGGCCGCCGCCCGCCTCGAGGCCGACTCCGTCGACGTGGCCGTGCTGCACGTCCCGACCATCAAGCCGCTGGACACCGAGGCCATCCTGCGCGCGGCGCGGACCGACCGGCTCGTGGTCACCCTCGAGAACCACACCGTGATCGGCGGGCTCGCGGAGTCGGTCGCCGCCACGCTGGCGTTCGCCGGCGTCGGCAGCCGCGTCGTGCCGATCGCCCTGCCCGACGAGTTCCTCGCCGCCGGTGCCCTGCCCACGCTGCACGACCGCTACGGCCTGTCCACCGACGCCGTCGTCGCCCGGGTCAAGTCCGAACTCGGCGGCGTCGCCTGGCCCGCCGACCCGGTCCCCGCCACCGCCTGATCCCAACCCACCCCCTCGCACCGCCCCACCTCCCGGAGGAACCATGTCCGTGTCCGACAAGACCGCGCTCGTCACCGGAGCCGGCTCCACCCGCGGCATCGGCCGCGCCACCGCCCACACCCTGGCCGCCGCAGGCTGGAACGTCGCCATCCTCGATCTGGACGAGGCCAGCGCGAAGGACGCCGCCCACGAGATCGAGGAACGGCACGGCGTGCAGGCCCTCGGCATCGGCTGCGACATCACCGACGAGACCTCCGTGGAGAACGCGCTGGCCGTCCTCGCCGACTCCCTGCCGCCGGTCGGCGCACTGGTCAACAACGCCGGCATCACCTCGCCGACCCCGTTCCTCGAGGTCACCGGCGCGGAGTGGGACCGCATCTTCGCCGTCAACGTGCGGGGCGCGTTCAACGTCACCCGGCGCATCGCGCCCGGCATGGCCGAGCGCGGCTTCGGCCGCATCGTGTTCCTGTCGTCGGTCTCGGCCGAGCGGGGCGGCGGGGTCTTCGGCGGGGTGGCCTACTCCGCGGCGAAGGCCGCCGAGCTGGGCTTCACCCGGGCGCTGGCCCGCGAGCTCGGACCCGACGGCGTGACGGTGAACGCGGTCGCCCCCGGGCTGATCGACACCGACATCACCGGCGGGGCCCTCGAGGGTGAGCGCAAGGCGCAGCTCGTCGCCGGCATCCCCGTGGGCCGCAACGGCAGCGTCGCCGACGTCGCGGACCTCATCACCTACCTGTGCCGGGAGGAGTCCGGCTACATCACCGGCGCCACCTACGACGTCAACGGCGGCGCGCACATCCACTGACCCGCCGCCGCGGCCCGGACCGGCTGCCCCCGCAAGGGGGTGGCCGGTCCGGGCCCGTCGGCGGTCAGTCGACGCGGACGGTGCCGAGCCGGCTGACCATCGCCGGGTCGCGGTGGTCGAAGAAGGCGCTGGTGCCGGTGTCCATCGCGGCGATGCGGGCCATCTCGTCATCGGTGAGCCGGAAGTCGAAGACGTCGATGTTCTCGGCCATGCGCTCGGCGCGGACGGACTTCGGGATGGCCACGACGTCGCGCTGGACCAGCCAGCGCAGGACGACCTGGGCGACGGACCTGCCGTGCGCGGCTCCGATCTGGCTGAGCACCGGGTCCGCGAACAGGTTGTTGCGGCCCTCGGCGAAGCCGCCCCAGGACTGGAGCTGGACGCCGCGCTCCCGCATCAGCTCCTGGTCGGCGGTGCGCTGGAAGAACGGGTGGGTCTCGATCTGGTCGACCGCGGGGGTGACCTCGTTGTGCTCGATGAGGTCCACCAGCCGGTCGGGGTGGAAGTTGGCGACGCCGATGGCCCGGCTCAGGCCCTCGCGGTGGAGCTCCTGCATGGCGCGCCACTCGCTGTAGTAGTCCCCGAACGGCTGGTGGATCAGGTACAGGTCGACGTGGTCGAGGTCCAGTCGCTGCAGCGACCTCTCGAACGCGCGGCGGGTGTTGTCCTCGCCGGCGTCCTGGATCCACAGCTTGGTGGTGACGAACAGCTCCTCGCGGGGGAGGCCGCTGGCCTTGATGGCCCGGCCGACGGCCTCCTCGTTGCCGTAGGCGGCGGCGGTGTCGAGCAGGCGGTAGCCGGCGGCGAGGGCCTCGGTGACGGCCTGCTCGGTCTGCTCGGGCGGGATCTGGTAGACGCCGAAGCCGAGGATCGGCATCTGGACGCCGTTGTTCAGGGTGACTGTCTGCATGACGTGTCCTTCTGGTCGGTCGGATGGATGGGGTTCGAGAGGGGGCCGTCGCGACGCCCGCCATCGTCTTTTCGGAGTACTGCGCCCGCCTGGAGCCTCGAGGGCCTCAGCTGCCCGGGGATCGGAGCTCCACGACGGTGATCTCGGGGCGGGCTCCGATGCGCATCGGTGGGCCCCAGTAGCCGGCGCCGCGGGTGACGTAGAGCTGGGTGTCCCCGAACCGGCTCAGCCCCTCGATGGCGGGCTGGTCCAGCCCGATCACGTAGTCGAAGGGCCACAGCTGACCGCCGTGGGTGTGTCCGGACAGCTGCAGGTCCACGCCGGCCGCGGCGGCCTGCGTCACCTGCACGGGCTGGTGGGCGAGCAGGACCACGGGGGTGGCGTCGTCCCGGCCGTCGAGGGCGGCGTCGAGGTCAGCGCCGTGGCCGGGCAGGCCGGAGGCGGCCGCCGTGCGGTCGTCGATGCCGGCGAGGTCGAAGGTCGCGCCGCCGCGGGTGATCGGCACGCGCTCGTTGCGGAGCACGTCGACGCCGAGGGTGGGCAGGTGCCGCAGCCAGGCGCGGGTGTCGACGAAGTACTCGTGGTTGCCGGTCACGAAGTAGACGCCCTGCTCGCTGACCAGGTCGGCCAGCGGGGCCACGTCCTCGCGGAGGTCGTCGACCTCGCCGTCGACCAGGTCACCGACGACGGCGACGACGTCGGGGCGCTGGGCGTTGACCAGGTCGACCAGTCGCTCGAAGCGCCGTCCGCCGAAGGTGCGGGACAGGTGGCCGTCGGAGAAGGTGACGATCCGGAAGCCGTCGAGCGCGCGGTCCAGGCCGCGCAGCGTGACCGGCACCCGGTGGACGACGGGCGCGGCGTCGGCGGAGTACGCCCCGGTGCCGGCGGTGGCCAGGGCCGCGACGCCGGCCGTGGCCGCCAGGCTGCGGGCGAGGAACAGCCGCCGCGACGGGTCGGGGACGTCGGGCTCGGCCGGGGCCGCACCGCGGTCGGGTGCCGGCCCTCCCTCACCCGGAGCCGCACCATCCGCCGCAGGCGGAACGGTCGGCACGAGGTCCCGTGCCGGCTCCGGGGCGTCGGCCGCCGGTGCGCGGCGACGTTCCAGCAGCCCGATCCCCAGCCGCACCGGCTCGAGGACCAGGAGGGCGACGAAGAGGTAGAGCGCGATGCCCAGCCAGCTGTAGGCGACCCAGTCCAGCGCGGTGGCCACGCCGGCCGGCACGAAGCGGCTGACGAGGTCGGCGATCCCGGGCAGGACGGCCAGGACGGCGACTCCCGCGACGAACAGGACGGTCAGCCGGCGCCGGGTGCGGCCGGGCAGCGTGGTCGAGCGCACCAGCCGCCACCAGAAGTAGCCCGGCAGCAGGACCAGCGCGGCGAGCGCGACCAGCAGGAACAGGACGAACGTGACGGACAGCGGAGCTCCCGGGACGAGGGCCGGCGGTGGGCGTGTGCGGGCGACAAGGACTCAGATGGGGGATCCCGCGCCGTGCAGTGCGGCGGGGCGGAGGCGGCGGACGAGCAGCCAGGTGGCCGCCGCCAGGGCCAGCGGGACGGCGGCGACGGTCAGCACGTCGCGGACCAGCGGCAGCGCGGCGCCGGCGAGGGCACCGGTGGTGACCAGGGCGATGGACCAGACCAGAGCCGCCGGCGCCGTGCCGCGCAGCATCGTCGCGAGCGGGACACCGGCGGATGCGGCGAGGCGGGGGGCGAGCGTGCGCGCGCCGACGACGAACTGGGCCGTCGCCGCGGCCCGCACCGGCCGGCGTCCGACGGCCTCGCGCCACGGCGTGGTGGTCCGGTCGAGCAGGCGCGTGACCCGCGCCGGTAGGCGGCGGCCGAGGAGGCCGCCGGCCACCAGCGGTCCGCCGTCCGGCCGGCGGCGGACCGCGCGGTGCCCGAGTGCGGCACCGAGCACGGTGGCGGCGGCGACGACGAGCGCGACGAGCGGCAGCGACACCACGCCGACCCCGCCGAGCACGCCCAGCCCGAGGACCAGCGACCCGGCCGGCAGGACGACGCCGATCAGCAATCCGGCCTCGAGGACCAGCACCAGCGCGACCGTCGCCGGTGCCGCGACGGCGCACATGCGGAGCAGGGTGTCGATGTCCACGTCAGCTCCTCTCAGGTCGGGTCGGACGGGAGACGGCGGAACGGGGACCTGCTCGTCGGCCGGGCACCGGCCTCCGCGTTCTCGGCACACCTGCCAGGGAACCCGTCCGCAGCCGGTCGTGGCAGGACCTGCTGATCCACGTACTGGCAGACCACCCCTCAGCGGTGGCGGCCGACCTAGCCTCGATGCCGTGAGCGACCGCAACCGTCCCGAGGTCCGGGACTTCCTCGCCTCCCGCCGGGCCCGGATCAGCCCGCAGCAGGCCGGCCTGACCACCTTCGGCCACCGCCGCGTGCCCGGGCTGCGCCGCGAGGAGGTCGCCACCCTCGCCGGCGTCTCGGCCGAGTACTACGCCCGCCTCGAGCGCGGCAACCTCACCGGCACCTCGGACAGCGTGCTCGACGCCGTCGCTCGTGCCCTGCAGCTCGACGAGGCCGAGCGGGCGCACCTGTTCGACCTGGCTCGTGCGGCCAACGCCTCCCCGGCGAGCCGGGTGCGGCGGCCGGCGCCGCAGCGCATCCGCCCCGGCGTGCAGCAACTGCTCGACGCCATGACCGGCGTGGCGGCCGTCGTCGGCAACGGGCGGGGCGACACCCTCGCCGCCAACCGGCTCGGCCGCGCACTCTTCGCGCCGGTGTTCGACGGCCCAGCCCGCGGCAACGGCGCCCGGTTCACCTTCCTCGATCCGCGCTCGGTCGACTTCTACCCCGACTGGGAGCAGGGCGCGCACTCGATCGTGGCCGCCCTCCGCGGCGAGGCCGGCCGCAACCCCGACAAGGGCCTCACCGACCTCATCGGCGAACTGGCCACCCACAGCGACACCTTCCGCACGCTCTGGGCCGCCCACGACGTGCGACTGCACCGGACCGGCACCAAGCGCATCCACCACCCTGTCGTCGGCGACATGACCCTCGCCTACGAGGTGATGGCGCTCACCGCCGACGACGGACTCGCCCTGAACGCCTTCACCGCCGAGCCGGGCTCTGCCTCCGCGGATGCGCTGGGCCTCCTCGCCAGCTGGGCCGCGACGCTCGACCGGCCGACCACGGACACCGAGCGCGCCCGCGAGCACCACAACGGCTGACCGCGCGGGTCCGGCGCTCCTGCGGAGGGTCAGGAACTCCGGGCTGCGGACTCGGGCTGCACCCGGCCCGGCGTCGCCGCCCAGCTGGCGAGGAGCGCCAGCTTCTCCGCGGACTCGGAACCCGGCTCGGCGGTGTACACGGTCAGGGTGAGCCCCGGGTCGGCCGGGAGTTCCGTCGCGTTGAAGCCGACGGTGAGGTCGCCGACCACCGGGTGGCGGAAACGCTTGGTCCCGGTGTGGTGCAGCCGGACGTCGTGGGCCGCCCAGCGGGTGCCGAACGCGTCGCTGCGGGTGGCCAGTTCGCCGACGAGGTCGGTCAGCGCCCGGTTGTAGGGGTCGCGGCCGGCCTCGGTGCGGAGGATCGCGACGGTCGTGTCGGCGGCCTCCTCCCAGTCCGGGTAGAGGTCCCGGGCGCTGCGGTCGAGGAAGCAGTAGCGGGCGAGGTTCACCGGCTCCGCGGCGCCCTCGTAGAGCGGCGTGTAGAAGGAGCGCCCGAGCGGGTTGATCGCCACGATGTCGAGCCGGCTGTTGCGGACGAACGCCGCAGCCCCGGTCATCGCGTCGAGCAGGTGCTGGACGCTGGGCCGCACCTGCTGGGTCCGGGCCCGGCGGCGGGGCTCCCGCGTGGCGCCGGCCCGGGCGGCGCGGGCGAGGTCGAGCAGGTGCGCCCACTCCGCGTCGTCGAGCTGCAGGGCGCGCGCGATGGCCTCGAGCACGCTGTCGGAGGCGCCGCGCAGGTTCCCCTTCTCCAGCCGGGTGTAGTAGTCGGTGCTCAGCCCGGCGAGCTGCGCGACCTCCTCGCGACGGAGCCCGGGAACGCGACGGCGCTGACCGTAGAGCGGCACCCCGGCCTGGTCCGGCGTGAGCTTGGCGCGGCGCGTGCTGAGGAACTCGCGCACCTCGGTCCGGTTGTCCACGCGATCCACGCTACGGCGCGGCGCACGGCGCAGGGGGGTTCTGTCAGGACCCGGATGACCCGGCCCTGCCACGCGCGCGCGAACAGGGGTTCCCTCGGATGTGCCGGTGCAGGGCCTCACGACGTGGCCGCACCGGACAGACGCCAGAACTGTCACCCGACGACGAAGGACGCGTGTGCCCTCTCCGAGCACCCCTGTGACCGCCTCGAGGCCGGCCTCGCCGGCCGTCGGCCGTGCCCTGGCCGTCGTCCTGAGCCTGCTGACCGTGTTCGGGCCGATCTCGATGGACCTCTACCTGCCCGTCCTGCCGGCGCTGACCGACGAGCTGCGGTCGGCGACCTCGACCGCGCAGCTGACCATCACCGCCTGCCTGCTCGGGCTGGCGGCCGGGCAGCTCGTCGCCGGCCCGCTGTCGGACCGGTTGGGCCGCCGCCGCCCGCTGCTGATCGGCGTCGTCGCCTACGTCGCCGTCTCGCTGCTGTGCGCCGCCAGCCCGACCGTCGAGACGCTCGTCGCCGCGCGCTTCGTCCAGGGCCTCGCGGGCGGGGTGGGCGTGGTCATCGCCCAGGCGGCCGGCCGGGACCTGTACTCCGGCGGCCGGCTGCTGCGCTACTACGGCCGGCTGACCGTCCTCGGCGGGCTCGCCGCCATCGTCGGCCCGGTGATCGGCGGCCAGCTGGCGTCGGTCACCGACTGGCGCGGGATCTTCGTCTTCCTCGCCGCGGTCGGCGCCGCGATCCTCCTGGCCTGCCTGCTCGTCTTCCGCGAGACGCTGCCCGCCGAGCGGCGCGTCAGCGGCGGGCTGGCGCAGACCGGCCGGGACATGCGCCGGCTGCTGGCCGACCGGGTGTTCCTCGGTGCCGTCCTGGTCACCGGCTTCGTCAACGCTGCCCTGTTCGCCTACCTGTCCGGGGCCACCTTCGTGCTGCAGGGCGTCTACGGGCTGTCGCCCCAGGGCTACTCGCTCGCGTTCGGGCTGAACTCCCTGGGCTTCATGGTCTTCGGCTTCCTCGCCGGGCGGATCTCGGAGCTCTGGTCGGAGAGCGGCACGCTGCTCGCCGGGATCGCGATGTGCGGAGCCGGCGCCGTCGGCCTGGTCGCCACCGCGGCGCTGCACCTCCCGCTGATCGTCGTGATCGTGTCGCTGGTCACGATGGTCAGTGGCGTGGCCGTGACGACCCCGCCGGCGACGTCGATGGCGCTGGCCGACCACCCCGACATCGCCGGCACCGCCTCGTCCTTCCTCGGCGTCGCCCGCTTCGCGTTCGGCGGTCTGGCCGCGCCCCTGGTGGGTCTCGGCGCCGGCGTCACCCCGCTGGCCGTGGTCACCCTCACCGCCGCCGCCCTCGGCGCTCTCGCCTATGCCGGAACCGTCCACCGCCCCGCCCGGGCGACGACGCCCGCCGTCGACGTCGATCCCGGCCTGACGCTGGTGAGCCGGTGAGGCACCGCCGCCGGCGGCCGACCGTCGTCGCCGCCGTCACGGCCCTGGCCGCGCTGGCCACGGCGGGCTGCGCGATCGTCGAGGGGCCGTCCCCCGCAGCGGTCGGCACCACGACGAACGGATCCACCGGCCACACCTCCCGGTCCGACATCGCAGCACTCCAGGAGGAACCCATGAGGATCCGGCTGACCATCGCGGATCGGCAGGCCACCGCCACGCTGGAGGACAACCCGGCCGCACGGGACCTGCTGTCCATGCTGCCGGTGACCATCCCGATGGGCGACCTGTTCGGCCGGGAGAAGCCCGGCCCGCTGCCGCGGGCGCTGGCCGGGGACGTCGAGCCGGTCTTCCGCTACCGGGTCGGCCAGGTGGCGTACTGGCCCCCCAATCACGACATCTTCGTCGTCTACGCAGGTGAGGGCCTACCGGTCCCCGGCCCGGGACTCGTCCCGCTCGGCACCGTCGACGACGGCCTGGACGTCGTCGCCGACGCCGGCGACGACTTCGAACTGACCATCACCGCCCTCGACTGAGCCGCCACCCGTGGCGGACGAGGAGTCGGCGAACACCGGCCGGTCGACGGGGCCTCCCCGATGGGCCGTCGCCGAGCAGGCCGTCCACAGCAGCTGACCCGTACCGCAACCGAGAGGAACACCCACCATGCGAGGAGCAGTTCTCCACGCCCCCGGCGACATCCGCGTCGAGCAGCGCCCCGACCCGACGATCGAGCAGCCCACCGACGCGGTCATCCGGCTGGCCGCCACCTGCGTGTGCGGCTCGGACCTGTGGCCCTACCGCGGCATCGAGTCCGTGGACGGCCCGGCGCCGATGGGCCACGAGTACGTCGGCGTCGTCGAGGCGGTCGGCAGCGACGTCACCACGATCACGCCCGGCCAGTTCGTCGTCGGCTCCTTCTTCGCCTCCGACAACACCTGCGAGATCTGCCGGGCCGGCTACCAGTCCCGCTGCGTGCACGCCGAGCTGGTCGGCGCGCTGGGCACCCAGGCCGAGTACGCCCGGATCCCGCTGGCCGACGGCACCCTCGTCGCCACCCCCGAGCTGCCGTCCGACGACCTGGTCCCGAGCCTGCTGGCCGCCTCGGACGTGCTCGGCACCGGCTGGTTCGGCGCCGTCGCCGCCGACGTGCGGCCCGGCACGACCGTCGCCGTCGTCGGCGACGGTGCCGTCGGCCTGCTCGGTGTCCTGGCGGCACAGCAGCTCGGTGCCGAGCGGATCATCGCGATGAGCCGGCACGAGTCCCGGCAGAAGCTCGCGCTGGAGTTCGGCGCCACCGACATCGTCGCCGAGCGCGGCGACGACGGCGTCGCGGCCATCAGGGAGCTCACCGGCGGGCTGGGCGCGCACTCGGTGATCGAGGCCGTCGGCACCCAGGAGGCGATGATGCAGGCCATCCGCGCCACCCGCCCCGGCGGGCACGTCGGCTACGTCGGCGTCTCCCACGACGTGGCGCTGCCCGGCGACGAGCTGTTCTTCTCCGGCGTGCACCTGCACGGCGGACCCGCCCCGGTGCGCCGCTTCCTGCCCGAGCTGATCGACCTGATCTGCACCCGCGAGATCGACCCCGGCAAGGTCTTCGACCTCACCCTGCCGCTGGACCAGGCCGCCGAGGGCTACCGGGCGATGGACGAGCGGCGCGCGATCAAGACGCTGCTCACCGTCTGATCGCCGCAGAGGAGTTCACAGTGGAACTGCAGCCCGTCCGCCCCACGGTCACGACGCCGGCGTCGAACGTCACCGGCGACGTCTACATGACGCCGATCCACGTCGGCGCCGAGCCGTCGCGGATGACCGTCGCGCTGGTGCGGTTCACCCCCGGCGCCCGTACCAACTGGCACCGCCACGCCGTCGGCCAGACCCTGCACGTCACCGAGGGCGTCGGCCTGGTCGGCACCCGCGACGGCACGGTGCTGCGCATCCGGGCCGGCGACACCGTCGTCTGCCCGCCCGACGAGGAGCACTGGCACGGCGCCGCCGGCGACAGCTTCATGGCCCACCTGGCCATGCTGGAGAACCTGCCCGGCGGCGGTGACCCCACCACCTGGCTCGAGCCGGTCCCGGACGAGCGGTACCGGATCGCCGACCAGCGCTGACCGCTCGGGAACGCCCCGGCGGTCATCCCCGGGGCGTTCCCGCCCGGCAGACCCGCAGCGCAGCGGAGGTCGCCGTCTTCGAGCCCACCCGTGCCTGACGATCCCCGCCCGGAGGGAACCACCCCCATGGCGCCGCCGCGGTCCCCGGTCGTCGGGTTCGTCGGGGCGGCCTGCTCGCTGGCCGCGGTGTTCGCCGCCTCCGGCAGCCCGATCCCGCTGTACGAGACCTACCGCCGCGCCGACGGACTGACCACCGGCGACCTGGCGCTCACCGCGGTCGCCTACTTCGCCGGCGCGATGCTGGCCCTCCTCTCGCTCGGCCGGCTCTCCGACCACCTGGGCCGCCGACCGGTCACCCTGGCCGCGCTGGCCCTGTCCGCGGCCGGCTGCCTCGTCCTGGTCGAGGTCCACGGCGCCGGCACCCTGGTCACCGGTCGGGTGCTGCAGGGCCTGGCCTGCGGCCTGGCCTCCAGCGCCGTCGCCGCCTACGCCGTCGACACCGCCCCGACCCGACCCCGCTGGCTGGCCGCCGCGACCACCGCCGGCGCGCCGATGATCGGCCTCACCGTCGGCGCGCTGGCTTCCGGCGCCCTCGCCGAGTACGGGCCGGCCCCGCGGACCCTGGTCTACCTCCTGGCCGCCGGCCTGCTCGCCGGCTGCGCCGTGCTGGTCGCCGTCGCCCCGGAGACCGTCGCCGGCACCCCCGGGGCTGCCGCATCCCTGCGCCCGCAGGTGCGCATCCCCCCGGGCGCCCGCCGCTTCCTGCCCGTCGCCGGCGCGACCTTCCTCGCCACCTGGGCGCTCGGCGGCTTCTACCAGGCCTTCGGGCCCACCGTGGCCGCCGATCAGCTGGGCACGGCCAACGCCCTGGTCGCCGCCGCGGTGTTCGCCTCGCTGATGGCACCCAGCGCCGTCGGCGGACCGCTCGCCGGCCGGCTGACCCCCGCGACCGCCCAGCGCGTCGGCATGGTCGTCCACCTGCTGGCCGTGGCGGTCGTCCTCACCTCGCTGCGGCTGGGCACCGTGCTGCTCTTCCTGGTCGCCAGCGCCGTCGCCGGCGCCGCGCAGGGCGCGACCATGACCGGCAGCATGCGCGCCCTGCTCGCGCACACCGGGCCGGCCGACCGAGCGGGCCTGCTCGCCGCCGTCTACCTCATCTCCTACGGCGGCGCCGCCATCCCCGGCCTCATCGCCGGCCGGCTGTCCGCCAACCTCGACCTGTTCTCCATCGCCGTCGGCTACGGCATCCTCACGGCGCTGGCCTGCGTCGTCACCCTCGCCGCGGCCCGGAACCCCGCGCCGCGGCCCGCACGCGACGTCGGTCCCATCGAACCCGCGGGAGGGTGAGGCCCTTCTCCGGCGGAGTCCCCGGGGCCCTGGACGGTGGACCACTTTCGCGTTAGCGTGACCAACGTGAAACGGGCGTACCGCCAGACGTCCCGCGCGGAGACCACGAGGCGCACCCGAGAGCGGATCCTCGACGCCACCGACGAGCTCTTCCAGGGCGAGGCGGGCGCGGCGTTCACCCTCGAACAGGTCGCCGCGGGCGCCGACACGACGGTCATGACGGTGCTGCGGCACTTCGGCAGCCGCGACGGCCTGCTCGCGGCCGGCGCCGATCGCTTCCGCGGTCGCCTGCAGGCCGACCGCGACCTCGTCCCGACCGGTGACCTGGACGCCATCACCCGCTACCTCGACGAGCACTACGAGCAGACCGGCCGGGGTCACCTGCGGCTGTATCCGCTGGAGGAGACCCATCCGCCGATCGGGTCCCTGCTCGCGCACGGCCGCGAGTTGCACCGCCGCTGGGTGGTCCGCGTGCTGGCGCCGCACCTCGACGGCCTCGACGGCGAGGACCTGACGCGCCGGACGGCCCTGCTCGTCGTCGCCACCGATCTGCTCACCTGGCGGCTGTTGCGGCTGGAGCAGGGCCTCGACCGCCCGGCCTACCGCGCCGCCGTCCTCGACCTGCTCTGTGTACTGCGTCCGGCGGACCCGCCGCCGGGCTGATCGAAGGGGTCGCCATGAGCACCGTCCTCTGCCTCACCAGTCCCGCCCGCGGCCATCTGTTCCCCGTGGTCCCGGTCCTGCTCGAGCTGCAGCGGCGTGGTTCCGACGTCGCCGTCCGCACGCTCGGGCGGCACGTCGCGCATCTCACCGACCTGGGACTGCGCGCCGCGCCGCTCGACCCGGCGACCGAGGCGCTGGTGCACGACGACTGGCGGGAGAAGAGCCCCATGCGCTCGCAGGCCCGGGCGATGGACACCTTCGCCCGCCGCGCCCCGCTCGAGGCGGCCGACCTGCGCGCTGCGATCGCCACGGAGCAGCCGGACCTGCTGCTGGTCGACAGCATGGCCTTCGGTGCGGTGGCCGCGGCGGAGGCGTCCGGCCTGCCGTGGGCGACGTGGCTGCCCTACCCGGCCTGGCTGCGTCGCCCCGGGGTGCCGCCGTTCGGCCCCGGCCTCCCTCCTGCGCCCGGTCCCCTCGGCCGGCTCCGGGACGCCCTGGTCGCCAAGGCGGGCACCGGGCCCGAGCGGCGGCTGACGGCGGCCGTCAACGTCGGCCGGTCCGCCGCCGGGCTCCCTCCGGTCGGGCACGCCGACGACGTCCTGCTGCGCCCACCGCTGGCCCTCTCGCTCACCGCCGAGCCGTTCGAGTACCCGGGCGGCTGGCCGGCGTCCTTCCGCCTTGTGGGCCCGATGTGGTGGGAGCCGCCGATGCCCGAGCCGGCCTGGCTGGCCGCGGACGATCGTCCGGTCGTGCTGGTCAGCACCTCGTCGGAGTTCCAGGACGACGGCGCGCTGGCCCGGGTCGCGGTGTCCGCGCTGGCAGGTCGCGAGGACGTGCTGGTCGTCGTCACGCTCCCCGCCGACCAGCAGCGAGGCGATGACCTGGCGGGGAGCGGTGTCCGGGTCGAGCGCTTCGTCCCGCACAGCGCCGTGCTCCCTCGGGCGTCGGTGGTGGTCTGCCACGCCGGTGCGGGCATCACCCTCAAGGCGCTGGCCCACGGTGTCCCGGTGTGCGCGGTGCCGTTCGGTCGCGACCAGCTGGAGGTGGCCCGGCGGGTGGAGCGCAGCGGGGCCGGCACCCGGCTGCCGCGGCGCCGGCTGAACCCCGAGCGGCTGCGGGCGGCGGTGGCCGACGCCGAGGGCAGGCGGACCCGCGCCCAGGAGGTGGGCCGGGCCCTGCGCGCTGCCGGCGGGGCGCCGGCGGCGGCCGACGCGCTGGAGTCACTCCTGGCCTCCGCGGCGCCCGCGGGCCGGTCGGCGTAGCCGTCACCGTCCCGCGCGGGAGGGAGGCAGCCATGCGGGTGGCCGTCGTGGGAGCCGGCCCGGCCGGTCTGCTGATGGGAAGTGCCCTGGCGAGCCGCGGTCACGAGGTCGTCGCGGTGGAGCGCGACTCCGGGCCGCCACGGCAGGGCGTCTGGGCGCGGCGCGGGGTGATGCAGTTCCACCACGCGCACGGCTTCCGGCCGCAGGTGGGGCAGGTGCTGCAGGAGGAGTGGCCGGCGGCGTTCGCGGCGTGGACGGCGCTCGGTGCCGAGCCGATCACCTTCGACGTCCCCGGTGTCGGGCCGGTGCCCGGCGGCCACCGGTCCCGGCGGGACACGTTCGAACGTGCTCTGCGGGCGACGTCTGACGGCGTGGCGGGCGTCGCGGTCCGGCAGGGACACGTGGACGGCGTGGTGTCCCGGGGTGGACGGGTCCGCGGGATCGTCGTCGACGGCCGCCCGCTCGACGCCGACCTCGTGGTCGACGCCTCCGGCCGGTCGGGGCGGGCGGCCGACGACGTGCGCGCCCCCTCGAGGGTGGGCGGTCCCTGCGGGATGGCCTATGTCGACCGTCAGTACCGCCTCCGCGACGGCGCCGATCCTGGTCCGATGGCCAACCCGCTGTTCTGGCGGGCCGACTTCGACGGGTACCAGGCCATCGTCTTCCTGCACGAGCGTGGCCACTTCTCGGTGGTCCTGGTGGCCGACGGCCGATGCGGCCCTGAAGGGGCTGCGTCACGCGGCCGCGTTCGACGCTGCGTGTTCGGCCATCCCCGGGCTGGCCGAGTGGACCGACCCGGCGCGCGCACGACCGGTGACCCCGGTGCTCCCCGGTGGCGCGCTCCACAACGTCTACCGAGGGCAGCGGGGGACCGGAGGCGGATCCGGGCTGCCCGGCCTGGTGAGCGTCGGGGATGCGGTGGCGACCACCACCCCGACGGTCGGTCGTGGCCTTGCCATGGCCTTCCCCCAGTGCTCCCGGTTGCTGGCTCTCCTGGACGCCGAGGCCGATCCGGCGCTGGTGGGGGAGCCGTTCGACGCCTGGTGCGAGGACAACACGCTGCCGTGGGTCCGTGACCACATCCGGGTGGACGGAGACCAGATCCGCCGCTGGCAGGGCGGCGACGTCGACCTCACCCGGCCGCTGCCCTCGGACCTGATCCTGGCCGCGGCCCGGGTCGACCGCCGGATCGATCGGGCGGCCCCCGGTTACCTGGGCATGGTCGACCTGCCCTCCTGCCTGGATCCGGTGGAGCCCCTCGCGCGCGCCGTCTACGAGTCCGGCTGGCGCCCCACGCCCGATCCGGGTCCCACCCGCGACGAACTGGTCGGCCTCATCGAAGCCGCCGTCGACCGGGGCGGGCGGATCGCCGCAGACGGGTGGTGACCCCGCTGCTGGGCTCCCCGGGGCCGGATGGCCATGCGGCGGATGCGGCTGAACCGCTCGGGTGCCGCCCTGACCCTCACCCGCAGGGGCCACCGCGCCGAAGCCGCCCGCCACCGCGGTCGCAGCGACCCGCAGGGAGCCGTGCGTCGCGGGTGCTTTCGTTCACTGGACGGTCGGGCCTCGACGGTTCGCTCAGCCGCCTATCTCCGAGACCCTCTCCTTGGGATGCTGCCGTGCGAGGGGAATGGTTAGGCAGTCGGTGGTGAGGGACAACCGATGGACAGCCCGCGGAGCGCGGAGCGGCTGGCGGTGCTGGCTCGCCTCCTGCAGGCCGAGCAGGACGTCGCCGCGATGCTGAAGCTCGTCGTCGACGCGGCCCTGCGGGAGCTGCCCGGAGCTGACCACGTCAGCGTCACGGTCCGGGGCTTCGACGGCGCACCGTCCCGGGTGTGCACCGACGTGGTGGCAGGCGAGCTGGATCAGCTGCAGTACGACACCGGCGCGGGGCCGTGCCTGGCCGCGGTCTCCGAACACGAGGTCGTGCGCGTCGACGACCTGGCCGCAGATCCTCGCTGGCCGGACTTCGGCACCCAGGCGGTGCGGCGCGGCGTCGCCTCGGTGCTGTCCGTTCCGCTGTTCGTCGAGTCCGGTGGCCTGGGTGCGTTGAACCTGTACGCGGCCGCACCCTCCGCCTTCCCCCCGGAGGCAGTACGGGCCGGTGGGCTGTTGGGGACGCACGTGGCGGTCGCGCTGGTGGCTGCACGGACGGCGGCCGGGCTGCGTACGGCCCTCGCGAACCGCGACACGATCGGTCAGGCCAAGGGCATCCTGATGGAGCGGAACAGGATCACCGCCTCGCGCGCGTTCGAGCTGCTCGTCGATGCCTCCCAGCGCAGCAACCGCAAGCTGCGGGAGGTGGCCGAGCAGCTCGCGCTCACCGGTGACCTCACCCGGCTCGGCGTGGTCGACGTCGGCCCGGGAGCACGGCAGAAGAGTCCGGGGCGCCGACCGGCCTGACGTGTCGGCCCTGTGCGGGCGCGGGCTGCAGCGGGGCGCCTGACACTTGCTGCCCGGCCGGACGACCGTCGACGCTGACGCAGGAACTGCCGCCGGACCAGGCCGCGTCGGGCCGCATGCCGCACTGACTGTGCGGGGGCACCGCACGGGGGGACGATGCTGGGGGAGGTAAGACGGTGGGCGCCGAGGACGCGGCGCCGGGAGAGCCCCCATGCAGACGATCTTCGAGAGCGATGACCTGGACGCCACCCAGGCCTACCTGAGCGGCGCCTACTCCGCGATGCGGCTGAGCGGCACCGGCAGCCGTTCACGTGCGCGCATCGACAGCTCGAGCGTGGGGTCGGTCGGCTTGGCTCGGATCGACTTCGGCTTCGACATGGACTACACGGTCGAGCCGACCGGCCTGATCACCATCGGCCATCTGCGCTCGGGCACCATCCCGAGGCACGTGACCGGGGGGAGCGAGTACAGCTGCGGCCCCGGCGATCTGCTGGTCTTCGCCGCCCCGGACCAGCCCTGCGCCGGACGGCACAGCCGGCTCGCCTACGACCTCGTCTCCCTGGATCCGACACTGCTGGCCCGCGTGGCCGCCGCCGCCCCCGACCACCGCCCGGTACCGGTGCGGCTGCTCGGCCACCGCCCCGTCGGCCCGGTCGCCACCCGGCACCTGCAGGACACCCTCGCGTTCCTCCGCGACCACGTGCTGGCCGAGCCCGAGCTGCGCGACGCTCCGCTGATCGCTGCCAACGCCGGCCAACTGCTCGCCGCCGCCGTCCTGACCGCGTTCCCGAACACCGCGCTGACCGATCCGACCGCCACCGACCGCTGCGACGCGACTCCCGGGGCGCTGCGCCGAGCCGTCGCCTTCATCGACGAGAACGCGCACCGCGACATCAGCGTCGCCGACATCGCGGCCGCCGCCCACGTCACCATCCGTGCGCTGCAGTACGCCTTCGCCCGCCACCACGGCACGACCCCCACCGGCTACCTGCGGCAGGCCCGGCTCGCCCACGCCCACCAGCACCTGGTCGACGTCGACCCGAGCGGTCCCGACACCGTCACCGCCATCGCGGCCCGCTGGGGTTTCGCCCACGCCGGGCGCTTCGCGGCCCTGTACCGCCAGACCTACGGCCGGACGCCCCGGCAGACGCTCCGCGGCCGATAGCCGACGGGCGGTCCCGCGCGGTCCGCGAGGCCGTCCCGACCGACCGCCGGCACCGGTGCGGCACACTGCCCAGGTGAGCGCGACGCGCCCGGACCAACGGTGACCGTTGCCGAGACGGTTCGCCGCCATGTGTCGGCGGGCGATCGCCGCGGGATCGCCCTACGGCACCATCTTCGGTGTGCCCACCCTCCGCCTCCTGGAGTTGGTCACGTTGGAGGAGCGGTGGGATCTGCTGCGATGACTCGCGTTCAGTATCCCGGCCCAGTCCGCCGCTCGATGCGATCTGCGGTGGTCAGCGCGCCGAGCCGGACCGGGCCAGCACCGCGTCGGACACCGTGCTCGTTGCCCAGCGCTCCCACCGCTCCGGCGCCCAGCCACGCTCGACCGTCAGCAAGACATAGACCTCCAAGCTGATCAACGCGAACAGGATGTCGGCGGCCTCGTCCACCGTCAGGCCGGGGCGCAGCGCGCCCTTCGCGTCCAGGGTCTCGGCGAGCATCCGGTGAGCGGTGTGGCGCTGCTGCTGGTTGGTTTCCCACTGTGCGGCCATCTCCGCGTCGCTGCCCGCGGCATCCCGGACGATGTGCAGGATCGGTGCCACCCGGCCGAAGATCTCGCGGCTGACCCGGAGCCAGACGGCCACTGTCTCCGGCCCGCCTGACGCCGCGCGCAACTCCTCGATCCACGGGCGGTCCAGCAGCGCGACCGGCTGATCGTCACCCACGGCGGCGAAGTCGGCGACCCGCTTGAGCAGGGTCCGCTTGTTGCCGAAGTGGAAGTAGACGGTCTGAACGGCGACGCCTGCCTCGTCGGCGATCTGCTGCAGGGTTGTCGCCGCGTAGCCATGCTGCGTGAACAACCGGCGGGCTGCATCTACGACGCGGCGCCGGGTTGCGACCGCCTGGTCGGCTCGCGAGACGTGGGGCGCTTCCCCCTTGACAGCCTTACTCATTCGCTAGACTCTACTCTAGAGTCGACTCTAGCGAATCTTCGTGAGGTGGCCATGCCTGCGTTCAGCGGTTTCCACCACGTGAAGCTCCCGGTCAGTGACGTCACCCAGAGCCGGGACTGGTACCAGACCGTCCTCGGTCTGGTCGTGGACCTGGAGTTTCTCGAGGGCGACGTGCTCATGGGCGTTGCGCTCCGCGACCCCACCGGCACTGTGAGCCTCGCTGCCCGGTACGACCCCGAGCGGGCGGTCGCACTCGCCGGCTTCGATCCCATCGCAGTCGGCGTTCCGAGCCGCGCAGAGCTCGAGGCGTGGGTGGGTCGGCTCGACGCCCTCGGTCAGCCGCACGGGGGCATCGTGACCGGCCACCAGGGATGGGCGCTGATCGGACTGCACGACCCTGACGGCATCGAGATCCGGCTCTACACCATCGAACGGCACGACGAGGGGATGGCGACATGAGCTCCGACGCGCAGGGCTACGTCCTGGAGGCAGGCACCGGGGAGAGCCGGTGGTTCCTGGACACCCGCATGACCGTGAAGGCCGGAGGCGCCCACACCGCGGGCGCGCTCACCGTCATCGAGTGGTCCGCGCCGGTGGGATTCGGACCACCGCGCCACGTGCACCACGCCGAGGACGAGATGTTCTACGTGCTGGAAGGGGAGATGGTCGTCGATTGCGGCGAACAGCGGTGGACCGCCGGGCCCGGCGACTTCGCCTTCCTGCCGCATGGCGTCGCGCACGTCTTCGTCGTGTCCCGCGGCCCGGTACGCGGCCTGCAACTCACCACCCCCGCGGGTTTCGAGGTCTTCGTCGAGGAGGTCGGCCGGATCCCGGACGGCCCCGGACTGCCCGAGCCGTCGATGCCCGACGTGCCCCACCTGGTGGAGGCAGGCCGGCGCCACGGGAACGACATCGTCGGCCCGCCGCTGTCGCTGGACGAGGTCGCGACCCGCGGCTGATGCCGCTGAGAAGCATCCGGTGCGGGGCGCCCTCGGGTGGCCGGGCGCGGGTCGACGTCGTCGCCGAGCACGGCAGGCGGCTCAGCTCGCCGCTCGGCAACCTCGAAGAAGCGCACCGGCGGTGGGCGATTGCCGAGCGCGGCCTCGCCTGCACTGTCCTGTCTCGTGGGGCACGGGCGGCACGACCCTGCAGCTGCCGCATCGGGCAGGATCCCCGGGGTGCCCACCGTGACCATCACCCAGGACCCGGCGGCCGACGACCTGCTCGGCCGTGACCCGCTCGCGCTGTTGCTCGGGATGCTCTTCGACCAGCAGTTCCCCATGGAGCGTGCCTTCGCCGGCCCCCGTCTGCTGGCCGATCGCATGGGCGTCGACACCCTCTCGGCCGCCGAGATCGCCGAGGCCGACCCGGAGCGGATGACCGCCTGGTTCCAGGGCCCGCCGGCGATCCACCGCTACCCGGGCTCGATGGCCGGGCGCGCCCAGGCGGTCTGCCGCCTGCTGCTGGAGCGCTACGACGGCCGGGCCGAGGGGCTGTGGAACGACGTGGCCGACGGCGCCACGCTGCTCGAGCGGGTCGGGCAGCTCCCCGGCTTCGGGGCCCAGAAGGCGAAGATCCTCGTCGCGCTGCTCGGCAAGCAGTACGGCGTCACGCCGCCGGGCTGGCGGGAGGCGGCGGGGGAGTACGGGGAGGACGGCGCGCGCCGCTCGGTCGCCGACATCACCGGACCGGCGTCCCTGGTGGAGGTCCGCCAGTTCAAGCAGGCGAAGAAGCAGGCCGCGAAGGCCGCGACGGCGACCTGAGGACGGCGCGCGGGGTACCTGCACCGCCCGCGAACGGGTGGCACCATGGGCGGGGCACCCGGGCTGCGCCGGGATCCGGACGCCGTCGGGACGTCGGGCGGAGCAGCCCGCGGAGGGGATCTGCCGAGCGCCGCACTCCGGCCGGCAGAGGGAAGGAAGCCCGTGGCCTCGAGCCAGCAACCGGCGCGGCCCCGTCGGCCGGAACCCGTGCTCATCACCGAGGCCCAGCTCAGCCTGGACGAGCAGCACGCGATGCGGAAACGGCGCTACGTGCTGACCATGGCCGTCCGCGCCGTGGCTCTGGTGCTCGCTGCGGCCTTCTACCAGACGCTGTGGCTGGCGCTGATCTTCGCGTTCCTCGGCGTCGTGCTGCCCTGGGTCGCCGTGATGATGGCCAACGACCGGCCGCCCAAGAAGAAGCTCGCCGTGAACCGCTACGCACCCGGCCGGCCGGACCGGATCCTGGAGAACCCCGCCCGCCCGGGGCGCGTCATCGAGCACTGACGAAGGACCCCCTGCCCCCACCGCTCGCCCGCTCGCGGCGGGCCCCTGCAGGGGGCCTCAGCGGGCGCCGGCCCGCGCGACCACGGCGGCCGCCCGGGCCAGGCCGGCCTCCAGCGCCCGCACCGCGTCGGTGGGGTCGGTCAGCCACACCGACAGCAGGCCGGCGGCGAAGGCGTCCCCGGCACCGGTGCTGTCCACGACGGTGGCCGGGTGCGCCGGCCGGTGCAGCACGGTCCGCCCCGACGCCCACAGCGCGCCCTCGGCGCCCAGGGTCACCACCGCGACCTCGTGGCGGGTGGCCAGGGCGCGCGCCGCCGCCTCCGGGTCCGTGCAGCCGGTGAGCAGCCTCGCCTCGGCCGCGTTGGGCAGCACCAGGGTGGTGGCGGCGGTGTCGGCCAGCCACCGGTCGACGCCGTAGCGCGCGAGGGGCCCGGTCGACGCGGGGTCCACCGAGACGGTGCCGCCGGCGGCGGCCGCGGCCGCGAGCGCGGCCAGCCCCGCGGCGCGCGGCCGCGGGTCCAGAAGCGTGTAGCCCGAGAGGTGCAGGTGCCCGCCGGGCGGCAGCGGCGGGACGTCGTCGGGCCGCAGCTCGAGGTTCGCCCCGCGGTCGGCCAGCATGCTGCGCCGGCCGCCCGGCTCGACCAGGCTCACCACCGTTCCGCTGGGGACACCGGGCACGGTCCGCACCGCCGGTGTGACCCCGGCCGCTCCCAGCTCCGTCACGAGCCCGATGCCCGCCGGGTCGTCCCCGGTGCAGCCGGCGAAGACCACCGGCACCCCGAGCGCGGCGAGGTGGGCGGCGACGTTCGCACCCGCGCCCCCGCCCCGCGTGCGGATCCGGGCGGGCCGGTCGGACTCCGGCGCCGGCTCGCCGGAGAGCACCACGACGACGTCGGTCGCCAGGTCGCCGACGACGAGGACGGGACGCACCGCGCCGCTCAGCGGGGGAGTGCGGCCAGGGCGGCCGCGATCCGGCCGGCCAGCTCGGCGTTGCGCAGCACCAGGCGGACGTTGACCGCCAGCGTGGCCCCCTCGCTGGCCCGGTGCAGGTGGTCCAGGACGAACGGGGTGACCGCCTTGCCGCGCACCCCCGCCGTCTCCGCGGCCGCCAGCGCGCCGGCGATCACCCGGTCGTGCAGCTCGGGGTCGAGCTGCTCGTCGGCCGGCAGGGGGTTGGCGACGACGACCGCGCCCGGCGCCAGGTCCCGCCGGGCGGCGAACACGGCGGCGGCCTGCGCGGCGTCGTCCACCGACCAGTCCAGCGGCGAGCCGGAGTCGGAGACGTAGAAGCCGGGGAACGCGCGGGTGCGGTAGCCGACCACGGTCACCGACAGCGACTCCAGCCGTTCCAGGGTGGCCGGGACGTCGAGGATCGACTTGACCCCGGCGCAGACCACGACCAGCGAGGTGCGCGCCAGGGCGGTGAGGTCGGCGGACTCGTCGAACGTGTCGGCCGCCTGCCGGTGCACGCCGCCGAGCCCGCCGGTGGCGAAGACCGGGATGCCGGCCGACGAGGCGAGCAGGGCGGTGCTGGACACCGTGGTGGCCCCGCTGACGCCGAGCGCCGCGGCGACCGGCAGGTCTCTGACGCCGAGCTTGGCCAGCTCCGGGTCGGCGCAGACCCGGTCCACCTGCCCGGGCGTCAGCCCGACGTGCGGCACGCCGTCGAGGACGGCGATCGTCGCGGGCACCGCACCGCCGGCGCGGACCGCGGCCTCGACCCGGTCGGCCGCGGCGCGGTTGTCCGGGTGGGGGAGCCCGTGCGCCAGGAGCGTGCTCTCGAGCGCGACGACCGGGCGCCCCTCGGCGAGGGCGGCCGCGACCTCGGGTGAGGTCCGGACGGCGAGGGGCGGGTGGTCGGCGTGCACCCTGCCATCATGGTGGGCGGGGGAGCCGCGCCCGGGTGGGCGTCTCCCGGTCCACGTCCCCGCGAGCCGCCAGGGAGCAGCGCGTGAGCAGCAGCGACATCCTCGAGAAGCCCGACGTCCGCGAGGGCGACACCGGCAACGCCAACGAGGTCTTCCACTACGTCCGCAAGAACAAGATCGCCGAGAGCGCCGTCATGGGCACGATGGTCGAGGCGCTCTGCGGCGAGGTCTTCCCGGTGACCAAGGCGCCGAAGCCCGGCAGCCCGGTGTGCCCGGCCTGCAAGGAGATCTACGAGCAGCTCCGGAAGTAGCAGCGCCCCGCTGCGCGGGGTTCACATGAGGTCGAGGCGGCGGGCGCGCTCCAGCTTGGCCGCCCGCCGCTCCTGCCGGCGCCGCTCGTGCCGGCGCAGCGCCGCCGGCCAGCGCGCCTGGATGGTCGCGTTGAGCTCGGCACCGAGCAGCACCGCCATGCCGAAGAAGAAGCAGAACAGCAGGGCGGCGATGGGGGTGGCGAGCGCGCCGTAGGGCAGCGTCGCGGTGAGGATGTCGGACACGTAGGCCCGCAGCAGCAGCACGGCCACGAGGAAGAACCCGACCGCCAGCAGGGTCCCCGGCAGGTGCCGCTTCCACGGCAGCCGGCGCGGCAGCACCACGTGGTAGAAGCAGGTCAGCGCCAGGACCAGCCCGAGCAGCACCACCGGCCAGTAGACGGCGTTGACCAGCACCGTCCCGGTGTCCTGCCAGTCGCGTGGCAGCAGCGACACCAGCACCCCGCGGCCGAGGACCAGCAGGGGGAGGGTCAGCACCGCCACCACCATGCCGACGACGAACAGCCACAGCGCCATCAGCCGGGTGGCGATCGGGCCGCGGACGTCGCGCTGGTCGTAGGCGATGACGATCGTGTTCATGAACGTCGCCGTCGCCGAGGAGCCGGCCCACAGCGACAGCAGGAAGCCGACGCTGACCAGGTCCAGCCGCCCGGAGCCCAGGATGTCGGCCAGCGTGGGGCGCACCAGCGAGTCGACGACGTCCGGCGTCAGGGCCTCGGCCGAGGCCGTCAGCAGCTGCTCCTCGATCTCGGCGACCGACGCGTCGCCGATGAAGCTGCCCAGGTAGCCCAGCGACCCCAGCAGCCCGATGAGCAGGGGCGGCACCGAGAGGATCTGCCAGAAGGCGGCCTCGGCCGACAGCCCGAGGATCCGGTCCTGCCACGCCTTGGCCAGGGTGCGGCCGAGCACCTGCAGCGGCACGCGGAGCGGCGCCGGCCAGCGGACCAGCCGGTCCCGCGGCGCGGCGGCCACCGGGAGGCGTGCGGCACCGTCCGAGGCCGGATGGTCGGCGTCGACACCGTCCGGCCCGCTCCCGGCGCGGGCCGTGGAGCCTCCGGGCAGCACGGTGCTCACCGGCTCAGTGTGCACGTCAGGCCTGGGGTAGAGCCCCGCCCGACCCCGGCGAGCCGCCGCGGTCGCCCGAACGGGCGAGCGGTCAGCCGCCCGGAGTCGGCGCGGGGGCCGGCACGGGTGCGCTGGGGTCGGCGACCGGGACGCACCGGATGACGGGCTCGGCGGCGTAGCGGGCCCGGAAGTCCTCCCGCTTGATCTCCGCGCCGCCGGCCGGGTCGCGGAACACCCGGGTGACGGTGATGTCGAAACCGGTCGACCCGGCCTGCGGGCTGCAGCTGCCGTCGTCGGGCTTCTCCTGCACGACCGGCTGCCGGATGTTGAAGCGCTCGCTGCTGACCGACTCGATGTCGTAGCGCTTGGTCCCGTAGAAGGTGATCGTCAGGGAGTTCGGCGTCCACTGGGTGTCGACCAGGACGCCGGTGTCGCTGTCGTTGCGCCACTTGAGGTCGATGGAGTCGTAGTAGACCGTCGCCTCGCGGCCGGCCGGATACCGGCTGATGTAGTAGCTGTGCGGCTTGTGGTAGACGTCCTCGAGGCCGGCGAAGAAGACGGCGTTGAACATCGTCGTCGCGACCTGGCTGACGCCGCCGCCGACGGCGGTGGTGAACTCGCCGTTGTTGATCACGCCGGCCTCGACGTAGCCCTGCGCGGTGGTGCGCGGGCCGGTGTACCCGTTGAGGCTGAACGTCTCGCCGGGCTGCACGACCGCGCCGTCGAGCTCGGCCGCAGCCACGCGGATGTTGGTGCCGCTGGCCGCGCTGGTGAAGTTCGTCGTGAAGGTGCTGATCTCCTCGCGGATGCCCAGCGCCTCGGCGTCGGCGGTGCTGAACTCGGCCTCCACCGGCCCGAGCGCCGCGGTGACCGAGCGCGGCGCGGGCTGCGGCAGCACCTCCAGCAGCTGGCCGGCGAGGGCCGTGGGGTCGACCCCGGTGCCGTCCACCGACGGGACGACGGTCACCGCGCCGCCGGAGACCTCGAAGCGTGCGTCCTCGGCGGGCGTGCCGAACTCGGCGAAGCCGTCGCCCATGGCCTCCTGGAGGCGGGCGGGGTCGACGGCCACGGCGAGCGCGCCGTCCTCCTGCGGCGTGAAGGCGAGCGCGGCGGCGAGCGCGGTCTCGGGGATCTCGACCGACGTCCCGCCGTCCTGGCTGGCCACGGTGACCGGCGCGGCGAGGGCCGGGGTCACCGTCGCGTCCAGCACCCGCTGGGCCTCCTCGGCGTCCACCGCGCTCGGGGTGACGTCGACCGGCAGCTCGATCGGCGTGCTCGGGTCCCCACCGGCGGCGAGGAAGTCGGTGACCGCAGCCGCGGCGCCCTCCCGGTCCAGCGTGCGGCCGTCCTGGGGCTGGACCACGGTGGCGGTCGTCCCGTCGATCGCGATCGTGGCGTCCACCGGCGCCCGGTCGACCTGCTGGGCGATGGCGTCGACCTGGGCGGCCAGCGCGGTGTCCTCACCGGTGATCACCGGCGCGATCTCGCGGTCGCTGAACACCGAGACGAGGCGGGTCCACGGGTTGAGCGGCTGGTCGCCGGCGGCCTCCAGCGTGCCGGGGACGTCGAGGGTGATCCCGGCGGTGGCGGGGGAGAGGGTGGCCTGCACGTCGTCGGCGACGACCGTGTGGTCGGCGGTGACCCGCGGCGCCAGCTCCGACTCCAGCTCCTCGGACGCGGCGGCGGGCGAGAGGCCACCGATGTCGACGCCGGCGACGACGGTGTTGCGGGGGATGTCCCCGCCGGCCACCAGCACGTCGGCGCCGTAGACCGCAGCGAGCACGCCGACCGCGGCCACCGGGGTGATGAGGGCCGGGCGGCGCCACCAGGGACGGCGCGGCGCGCCCGCGCCGGGGGCACCGTCGTCGCCCGGACCGCCCGGGCCGGCGCTGATGTCGCTCCCCAGGCCGGTGTCGGCGGCCGGACCGTCGGTCGCGGTGGTCGCGCCGCCGGCCGGAGGGGGCGGGGTGTCGCCCGGTGCCTCGCCAGGGGCGAAGCGGATGTCCTGCGTCGCGCCGTCGTCCTCGGGCGGGGCGTCGGGAGCCTCCGGAGTCGCGGCGGGCGTCTCGGGCGTCCCGGCGGCCGGCGCCTCGCGGGCGCTCGGCGGCTCCGCGACCGGGACCTCCGGCGTGGTCGACGGCCCGGCGACCGGCGCCGGCTTGCCGGAGACGTCGGGGCCGACCGGGCCCCGGTCCCGCGGCACGGGCCGGGTGTCGTCGGAGAACGCCTCGGACTCGATCCGGGCGGTCTGGTCCTGCTGAGTGGGGTGCTGTGGCATCGCGGGATCTCCGGGTGGCCGTCGACCGGGGATCCCCGGGAACGACGGAGCCGCCGGCGTCCCGTCCGCGTGGTGCGGATCAGGGACGCCGGCGGCGGCGTCGGGTGAGGGCTTCATCGCTGTGAGCGACGATAACCTCTCGGTCAGGTCGTGAGGCGCTGCTCGCCGTCGGTGTCGATGATGTCGACGGCGATGTCGCGCAGCTTGCCCTCGTACTCACGGGCGTGGTGACCACAGAACACGAGGTCACTGCCACTGGCGAGGACCACCCGCACCTTGGCCAGCGCGCCACAACGGTCACAGTGGAAGGGAACGACCAGCTCGTCGGCGGAGGGGGTCGTCGTCAGCGTCTGGGTCATCTGGGTCATCACTCGCTCTCTACCGCACGGACCCGCGGCTGCGGATCGGCCTCCTGCACAGCGCCAGGGCGACCTCCTGTGTTCCCGGTCCTTCCGGCCGGAGGGCAGACTCGCTGGTGGCGGGCCTGTGTCCTTCGTCACGGTGGGGCGGGTCAGCAGGGGACGTCACTGGGTCGGGCAGGACTGTTTCGTCAGGGTGGTCTCGTCGTTCCGTGCGCCGGTCATCGTCCGGCTGGTGGGTCCGCTGCTGTCTCGACGTCCCTCACGCTACGCCGCTTACCCGGCGGATGACGGCGTACACGACCGGTCCGCCTCGTGTGGGTGAGATCGTGACCTTCCTGACATCCGGCCGTGACGGGCGGGACGCAGTGACACCCGCCCGCAACGCGAAGGGGCCCCGGCCGGTGGCCGGGGCCCCTTCGTGCGGGACGGGGTTCTTCCTCAGTCGAGGTAGTCGCGCAGCACCTGCGAGCGGCTGGGGTGGCGCAGCTTCGACATCGTCTTGGACTCGATCTGCCGGATCCGCTCACGGGTGACGCCGTAGACCTGGCCGATCTCGTCCAGCGTGCGCGGCTGGCCGTCGGTCAGGCCGAAGCGCAGCCGGACGACGCCGGCCTCGCGCTCGGACAGCGTCTGCAGCACGCTGGTCAGCTGGTCCTGCATGAGCGTGAAGCTCACCGCGTCGACCGCGACGACCGCCTCGGAGTCCTCGATGAAGTCACCGAGCTGGCTGTCGCCCTCGTCGCCGATGGTCTGGTCGAGGCTGATCGGCTCCCGGGCGTACTGCTGGATCTCCAGCACCTTGTCCGGGGTGATGTCCATCTCCTTGGCCAGCTCCTCCGGGGTGGGCTCGCGCCCGAGGTCCTGGAGCAGCTCGCGCTGGATGCGGCCGAGCTTGTTGATGACCTCGACCATGTGCACCGGGATGCGGATGGTGCGGGCCTGGTCGGCCATGGCGCGGGTGATGGCCTGCCGGATCCACCAGGTGGCGTACGTGGAGAACTTGTAGCCCTTGGTGTAGTCGAACTTCTCGACCGCGCGGATCAGGCCGAGGTTGCCCTCCTGGATGAGGTCCAGGAACGCCATGCCGCGGCCGGTGTAGCGCTTGGCGAGGGAGACCACGAGGCGGAGGTTGGCCTCGAGCAGGTGGTTCTTGGCCCGCTCGCCGTCGCGCACGATCCAGTTGAGGTCGCGGCGCATCTGGGGGGAGAGCTTCTGGCCCTCCTCCTCGGCCTGGCGCAGCCGCTCGGCGCCGTAGAGGCCAGCCTCGATCCGCTTGGCGAGGTCCACCTCCTCCTCGGCGTTGAGCAGCGCGACCTTGCCGATCTGCTTGAGGTAGGCGCGGACGGAGTCGGCCGACGCGGTGAGCTCGGCGTCCTTGCGGGCCTGGCGGAGCGCCTCGGACTCCTCCTCGTCGTCCCACTCGAAGTCGCCGCCGACGGCCTCGGCCTCCTCGGGCGTGGGCTCGTCGGCGACGCCGTCGGGGCCGGCGACGACGGCGTCGTCGAGCTTGAGGCCCTCCGGTCCGGCGTCGATGACGGCGACGGGGGAGTCGTCGGTGGCGACGGCGGTCAGCACGGCCCCCTCACCACCACCCGGCGACGGGGCGATGCTCGGCGTGCGGGCGCCCGTGGCGGACTTCGCCGGGGCCTTCTTGCGGGTGGACTTGGCCGGTGCGGCTCCGGCCTCCCCCGCGGATACCGGTGCGCTGGTCCGGGTGGGCCGGGGACCGGCGGCGACCGTCCTGGAGCGCGTGCTCGCTGCGGCGGCGTCCGGTTCTGGCTGATCGGCGGGCACTCAGGTTCCTTCCCGTGCTGGGGTGCGTTCCCCGGAGTCCCCATGTGGTCCCCGGGCAGCGGCCCCGGGCCGGCGTCCCGGGCGCGGGCGTCCCGCGGGCACCCCGGGTTTCACCGGTGCGCGGACGGGGGATGCCTCACGGCTGAGGAGCGACGGAGCGGGGCTTCCCCATTGTAACGACGCGCCAGGGCTATTCCACCGTTCCGTACTGGTCGCGGTCGCCCGCAAGGGGGTCTTCCCCCCTGATCCGGGACGTGCTCACGCTCCGTGGCGGTCCGGGCGCGCGATGGTCCGCCTCCGTTCACGCACGGTCACCGTCCGATGCGCTCCTCGGCAGCGAGCGCCGCGCCGACGATGCCGGCGTCGTTGAGCAGCTCCGCCGGGACCACCGGGGTGCGGGTGGAGAGCAGCGGCACCCACTTGTGCGCCTTCTTGCTCACCCCGCCGCCGACGATGATCAGGTCCGGCCAGACGCTGGCCTCGAGCACGTCGAGGTAGCGGTCGACCCGCCGCGCCCACGCCGGGTAGCTGAGCTCCTCGCGGTCCCGGGCCGCGGCCGACGCGCGGCGCTCGCCGTCCTCGCCGTCGACCTGGATGTGCCCGAACTCGGTGTTGGGCACCAGGACGCCGTCGGTGAACAGCGCGCTGCCGATCCCGGTGCCGAAGGTCAGCATGAGGACGACGCCGTTCCTGTCCCGGCCGGCGCCGTAGCGCATCTCGGCCAGCCCCGCGGCGTCGGCGTCGTTGAGCGTCTGCACGCCGTCGGGCACCCGCTCGGCCAGGCCGGCGGCGAGGTCGGTGCCCAGCCAGCTCTTGTCGACGTTGGCGGCGGTGTGCGCGACCCCGCGCTTGAGCACCCCGGGGAAGGTCACCCCGATCCGGCCCTGCCAGTCGAAGTGGTCCACGATCCGCGCGACGACGTCGTACACCGGCTCGGGCAGGGACGGCTGCGGCGTCTCGATCCGCAGCCGCTCGCCCTGGAGTTCGCCCTTGTCCAGGTCGACCAGGCACCCCTTGATCCCGCTGCCACCGATGTCGACCCCGAAGCCCAGCACGCGGTCAGGGTAGTGACCGGGGCCGCCGGCGCCAGTGGGGCTCGGGCAGGATCGGCGTCGTGACCTCCGACGTGGAACCGGCCGCCCTCCTCGACCTCGCCGTCGCGACCGCGCGGGAGGCGGGGGAGCTGGTGGCCCGCGGGCGCGCCTCGGCCGCCGAGCAGGTCGACCTCAAGTCCAGCCCGGTCGACATGGTCACGGCCGTGGACAAGGCCTGCGAGGAGCTGGTCGTGGCCCGCCTCCTGGGGGCGCGTCCCGACGACGGGGTGCTCGGCGAGGAGGGCGGCGAGCGGACGGGGACCAGCGGCGTCCGCTGGGTGGTCGACCCGATCGACGGCACCACGAACTTCGTCTACGGGCTCCCCGCCTTCGCGGTGTCCATCGCGGCCGAGGTCGACGGCCTGGTGCGCGCGGGTGTGGTCCTCAACGTCGCCACCGGCGAGCTGTACGCGGCCACCGCCGGTGGCGGCGCGACCCTGACGGTGGGCGACGGGGACCCGGTCCCGCTGACCGGCAGCCGCCCGGCGTCGCTGGAGCAGACCCTCGTCGCGACCGGCTTCGGCTACCAGGAGGAACAGCGCCGGGCCCAGGGGGCGGTGGTGGCCGAGCTCCTCCCGCACGTGCGGGACATCCGCCGGCACGGGTCGGCCGCGCTCGACCTGTGCACCGTGGCCGCCGGCCGGGTCGACGCCTACTACGAGCTGCACCTCAACGCGTGGGACTTCGCGGCGGGGGCCCTCGTCGCCGCCGAGGCCGGGGCGGTGGTCACCGGGCTCCCCGGGCGCCCGTTCGCGCAGCCCCTGGGCATCGCCGTGGCGCCCTCGGTCGCCGAGCCGTTCGTCGAGCTTCTCGACCGGCTGCACTGAGCGGTCCCCGTACCGCCCACCCCTCGCCGGTTCGCGGCGGAACCGGGCAGGCCGGCCGTCAGCAGGCCGCGGCGGCGCTCTCGACGGTGCTCAGCGCCTCGGCGACCTGCTCGGCGGTGGCCAGGCTGTCGGGGAACACGAACTCCGGGCCGATCACGAGGTCGACCTGGGCGGTCGCCCGGGTGTCGAGGAAGTCGCCGGCGTCGCGCAGGTGCAGGGCCAGGTAGGCGGCCGCGTCGTTGCCGCGGGGGCCGTGCCGGATCTCGCCCACGCCGGTGACCTCGCGGTCGGTGGGGTCGTTGGCGACCTCCTCGACCACGAAACCGCGGGCCTGCAGGTCGGCGGCGACCGTCTGGGCCAGGCCGGCCGTGTCGGTGGCGTTGAACACCCGCACCGAGAGGGTGCTCGGGTCCAGCGAGGGCGGGGCCGCCGAGGCGGTCGTGCACGCCGCCGCCTGGGCCGCGTCGCGGTCCTGCTCGTCCTGCAGCACGTTCCACCAGACCGCCAGTGCGGCCAGTGCCAGCACGAGCAGGAAGATCAGCGGCGGGATCGGCCGCCGGCCACTGCGGGGGCGCACCGCGGGACGGTCGGTGGGCGGCGCGGTCACGAGCTGGTTCCCCCTCGGAGGCTGACGGTCGGCGGGAGTCTAGAGCCGCCGCAGGGCCCTAGATCGCACCGTCGTCCAGTGCGGCGCGTCCCTGCTCCACGCAGGGGTCGATGCGCTCGGCGTAGCCGGAGGTGTCCTTGCCGGCCATCGCCCCGGCCGCCGAGCGGGCGACGATGCCGGCGACGATCGCGGCGAACTTGAAGTAGGCGAACCCGACGTACCAGTTGAGGTCCGACAGGTCGAGCCCGCTGCGCCGGGCGTACCGCTCGGCGACCTCCGTGCGGCTGGGGAAGCCGGGCAGCGCGGTCACCGTGCTCTGGCCGGCGACGCTCTCCTCACCGGCCTGCGGCCAGTAGACGAACAGCATCCCGACGTCGGCCAGCGGGTCGCCGAGCGTGGACATCTCCCAGTCGAGCACCGCGCGGATCCGGCCCGGGACGTCCGGGTCGAGCAGGCAGTTGTCCAGCCGGTAGTCGCCGTGGACGATCGCGTCGCGCTGGGTGGCGGGCACGGTCTCGGCCAGCCGGGCGGCCAGCGCGTCGAGGCCGGGACGGTCGCGGTCACGGGTGGCGTCCCACTGCTTGGTCCAGCGCCGCACCTGCCGGGCCATGAAGCCCTCCGGCCGGCCGAAGTCGCCCAGCCCCACCGCTTCGTGGTCGACGGCGTGCAGCTCGGCCAGGACGTCGACCAGCCCGTCGCCGATGGCGCGGCGCTGGTCCGGCCCGTCGGCGTACCCGGGGGGGATCCGGTCCACCACGTGCAGCCCGACGACCCGTTCCATCACGTAGAAGGGCGCGCCGAGCACCTCCGGGTCGGTGCACAGGTGCAGCGTCCGCGGCACGGGGACCGGCGTCGGCCCCAGGGCGCTGATCACCCGGTGCTCGCGGGCCATGTCGTGCGCGGTGGCGAGCACGGCGCCGGTCGGGGGCCGCCGGAGGATCACCTCGTCGCCCGGTGCGCCGTCCTCCGGCCTGACCACGTAGGTGAGGTTGGACAGGCCCGCGGCGATGAGCTCGAGGCGCACCGATCGCCACCGCTCGTCCCCGAGGACACCGGCCAGGTACGGACCGACGACGGCTGGGTCAGCACCCGCGGGAGTCGACACGGGCGCAGGGTAACCTCTGGCGCTCCGCACCCCGTCCGACCCGATCCGGCTCCGATTGCGATCGTCGCCTCGCGAGTCGGGCACAAACGGGGACCGCGCGACGTTGGGGGGTCCGCTGGTCGTCCAGCGCCGTCGTCTCCCGCCGTCCGGCGGTGCTCACGGGGACGCGGACAGCCACACCGGCCGGGGCCCGAGAAGCGGGTGCCGGCCTGCAGACCACCGGTCGCCCTGCGACCGGCAAGGACGGCGGCGCCTCGGCGCCGACGTCAGACGAAGCGGGCGCCGAAGCCCGCGAGAACCCCGGAGGAGGGGCACACCCCATGGCCACCGACTACGACGCCCCGCGCCGCAACGAGGCCGACGAGCTCGGCGAGGACTCGCTCGAGGAGCTCAAGGCGCGGCGTGCCGAAGCGCAGTCCTCGTCGGTCGACGTCGACGAGACCGACTTCAACGAGAACCTCGAGCTGCCCGGCGCGGACCTGTCCAACGAGGAGCTGACCGTCCGCGTCCTGCCCAAGCAGGAGGACGAGTTCACCTGCTCGCGCTGCTTCCTGGTGCAGCACCGCAGCCGGCTCGCCGCCACCCGCGGCGACCAGCTGTTCTGCCGGGACTGCGCCGCCTGACGGAGAACCCCGTCCTCCCCAGGACGGGAGCGGTGATCCAGAGCACTCGACGGGAGGAGAGCACGTGACCGAGGACCGGGAGCGCACCGGCGCGGTGCGCGACGTCCCGCCGCCGCGTCCGGTGGCCACCACCGGGCCCGGCGACGGACCGGCCGTCGAGAGCCCCCTGGGCCGCGCCGGCCGGGTGCTCGCCGACGCCGTCTCCGGGCTGCTGGGCGGTGCGGCCGGCACCCCGGTCGAGGACGGGCGCCGGCCGGCCGCCGCCACCCTGCGGGATGTCGTCTCGGCGGTCGTGTCGGCCGCCGGCAGCCGGGTCGGGCGCGGCAGCGCGCCCGCAGCCGGCACCGCGTCCGCCGCCGAGGGTGACGACAGGTCGCCGGTCGCCCTCCTGGGCGACCTGCTGGCCGCCGCCGCGCCGCGGCTGCCGATCCGGGACGCCGCCCGGCTGCGGGTGGCGTACCCGGGGGCGGCCGACGACGAGATCGCCGACCTGCTGGTCGCCCGCGCCGGCCGGCTCACCGCCGGCATCGGTGCGGCGACCGGCGGCATCTCGGCCGCGCACTGGCTCGCCCCGCCCTCGCTGCTGGCGCTGCCACTGGAGCTCGCCGCGGAGACGGTGCTGACCGCGGCGGTCGAGGTCGTCCTCATCGGGGAGCTGCACGAGCTCCACGGTCGGCCGGCCCCCGGCGACGCCCGCGCCCGCGCCGGCGCGTACCTGTCCAGCTGGTCGGCGCAGCGCGCCGTCGACGGCGCGGCGGTCGCCCCGGGTCTCGGCGCCCTGCTGGGCACCGCCGGGCTGCGCACGCTGCGCCTCCGGATGACCCGGCGACTGGCCCGCTCGATCCCCGCGGCGGCGCCGTTCCTCGTCGGCGCGGCGCTCGGCGGCCGGGGCAACCTCAAGGCCACCGAGAGCCTGGCCGGCCGCGTCCTCACCGACCTGCGGAAGCTGCGCACCTGACGGCGACCGCGCGACCGCGCCACTAGGGTCGCCGACGTGCCCGACCCCGACGCGACCGTCCCCGGGTCCGGCGCCCCCGAGGTGGACGTGCCGGTCCGGCTGTCCGCCCCGGGCGGCGCCGTCCCCGCCTACGCCCTGCCCGGCGACGCCGGCGCCGACCTCACCCTCGCCGAGGACGTCGAGCTCGCGCCGCTCCAGCGGGCGCTCGTGGGCACCGGGGTGGCCGTGGCCATCCCGGAGGGCTACGCCGGCTTCGTGCACCCGCGGTCCGGGCTGGCGCACCGGCTGGGACTGAGCCTGGTGAACGCGCCGGGCACCATCGACGCCGGCTACCGCGGCGAGATCAAGGTCAACCTGGTGAACCTGGACCCCACGACCCCGCTCACGCTCCGCCGCGGCGACCGCGTCGCCCAGCTGGTCGTGCAGCCGGTGGTGCGGGCCCGGTTCGTGCCGGTCGAGGAGCTGCCCGAGAGCACGCGCGGCAGCGGCGGGCACGGCTCGACCGGCGGCCACGCGAGCGCACACGCGAAGGGACGCAGCTGACATGCCGTTCGGACGGCGACGCAACCGGATCGACCGCAGCCTCCGCGAACGCGGGGTGCCGCCCGAGCCGCAGCACCGCGTCCGCGAGGTCGAGGAGACCGCGGGCCCCTGGGACGCGGCCGACGCGCCCGACGACGGGGTCGCCCGCGTCGACCTGGGCTCGCTGCGGCTCCCCGCGGTCGCGGGCATGGAGCTGCGGGTCGACGTGAACGCCCAGCAGAAGGTGATCGGGGCGACCCTGCGGGTGGGCGAGTCGCTGCTGCAGGTGTCGGCGTTCGCCGCGCCGCGGGCGGCCGGCATCTGGGACGAGGTGCGGGCCGAGCTCGCCCGCAGCGCCTCGGGTCAGGGCGGGTCGCTCACGGAGGTCGAGGGGCCGTTCGGGACGGAGCTGGCCGGAACGGTCCTCACCACGCCGCCGGCGCAGGCCGGTCAGCCCGCGCCCCAGCCGGTCCGCCGGGCGGCCCGCTTCCTCGGGGTCGACGGCCCCCGCTGGTTCCTCCGCGGGATGCTCAGCGGCCCGGCGGCGGCCGACCCGGAGGCCGCGCCCGAGCTGGAGGAGGCGTTCCGGCGGATCGTCGTCGTCCGCGGGGCCGAGCCGATGCCCGTGCGCGAGCAACTGCCCCTGACCCTGCCCCCACAGGCGGCGGCGCAGGTGGCCGCCCAGCAGGCGGCCCGCCAGCAGCTCGCGGCCCAGCAGGCGGCCCGCCGGCAGGCCCCGCCCGGGGGCGGGACACCGGCTGCCGGCGGCACCCAGCCCGCACCCGGCGCGTGAGGACCTCCTACGGCCCGCACCCCGACCAGTTCGTCGAGCTGACCCTGCCCGACGGCGGGGGCCCGGCACCCGTCGTCGTGCTGCTGCACGGCGGCTTCTGGCGGGCCGCCCACGGCATCGAGCTGGCCCGGCCCCTCGCCGCCGACCTGGCCGCGGCCGGGTTCGCCGCCGTCGCCGTCGAGTACCGGCGGGTCGGCGCCGGGGGCGGGTGGCCGGCCACGCTCGAGGACGTCGCGGCCGCCGTCGACGTGCTGCCCGACCTCGCGCGGGAGGGGGGAGACGCAGCCGGCCGGCTGGACCTCGCCGACGTCGCCGTCGTGGGCCACTCCGCGGGCGGGCACCTCGCCGCCTGGGTGGCCGGTCGCGGGCGCCTGCCGGAGGGGGCGCCGGGCGCGCGCCCGCGGGTGCGGATCGCCGCCGCGGTGCTGCAGGCCGGCGTCCTCGACCTGACCCTGGCCGCCGCCCAGCGGATGGGCAACGGCGCGGTGCAGGGCCTCCTGGGCGCGGAGCCGGACGAGGCCCCCGAGCGGTACGCCGCGGCCGACCCGGTCCGGCTGGTGCCCGCCGGCGCCGACCTGCTCTGCGTGCACGGCCGGTCCGACGAGTCCGTCCCACCGGAGCAGAGCGCCCGCTACGCGGCCGCCGCGGCTGCGGTGGGGGAGCGGGTCGACGTGCGCCTGGTGGACGGCGACCACATGGTCCTGATCGACCCGGCCGGGGCGCCGTGGGCGCTGGTGCGCGACTGGCTGCGGGAGCGCGCCGCGCGCCCGCGGGGCAGATCTACGCTTGCACCGTGACCGATACCCGTTCGGGCGGCTGGCTGGCGCGGACCCTGCAGCGCCTGACCGCCGACGACCAGACCATCGATGCCGAGCAGTTGCGCGAGGGCGCGGCGATCGCCGGCTGCGAGCCGGTCAGCGCCTGCCGCAAGGGGGCGGTCGTCACGGTCACCGGCCGGCTGAAGTCGGTCGTCTACACCCCGCGCGAGACGGTGCCCACCCTGGAGGCCGAGCTCTTCGACGGCTCCGGGTCGGTGACGCTGGTGTGGCTGGGCCGGCGCCGGATCCCCGGCATCGAGCCCGGGCGCACGCTCAGCGCCCACGGCCGGTTCGCCTCCTTCGACGGCCGGCAGGTCATCTACAACCCCCGGTACGAGCTGAGCGCCGGGTGACACCTGTGCCCGAGGGGGAGGGCCGCCCCGGGCCGGCGGAGACCGGCCCTCACCCGGCCGGTGGACCGCCGGGCGGCGAGCCGGCCACCGTGACGTTCGACCGGCACCTGGTGCTCGAGCAGCTCGGCGGCTGGCGGGGCATGCTCGACGCGTCGCTGCCCACGGTGGCGTTCATCGTGGCCAACTCCCTCGGCGGGCTGCGCGCCGGCATCTGGGCGGCGATCGGCGCCGCCGTCCTCGTCTTCGCGCTGCGCCTCGTGCGCCGGGAGAGCGTCCAGCAGGCCGTCAGCGGCCTGTTCGGGGTGGCGATCGCGGTCGGGATCGCCGCCGCGTCCGGCCAGGCCCGCGACTTCTTCGTCCCCGGCCTGGTCCGCAACGTCGCGCTCGGCGTCGTGCTGATCGGCTCGATCGCCGTGCGCTGGCCACTGGTCGGCGTCCTGGCCGAGTTCCTGGCGCCCAGCCACCTGGGGGCGATGGCCTCGCACAAGCTGCCGGGGCTGCGGAAGAAGCTGGACCGGGTCAGCGCGACCCTGCACCACCGACAGCCGCCGGACCCGGAGACCGGCGAGCGACCGGCCGACCCCCAGCCGGAGCGGCACTGGCGCGAGGACCGTCGGATGGTGCGCGCCTACTCCTGGCTGACCCTGCTGTGGGGCGCGACGTTCCTGATGCGCGCCGTCGTCCAGTTCGTGCTGTACCGGGCCGACGAGGTGGAGCTGCTCGGCACCGCGTCCCTGGTGCTGGGCCTGCCGGTGACCGCGGTGGAGGTCGTCGTGACGCTCTGGGTGGTGGCGCGGCTGCACCGGCACCGCTCCGAGCCGGCGGACGCCGGCCCGGAAGAGCAGCGCCCGGCCGCCTGAGGCCTCGTTCAGCCGGCGTGGGCGGGGGAGAGGACCTCCTGCAGCTGCTCCTCGACGTCGGCGTGCGTGATGAACAGCAGCTCGTCGCCGGCCTCCAGCGGCTCGTCCGGGCTGGGGTTGATCACCCGGTCGCCGCGCAGCAGCGCGGTGAGCACCGTCTCCCGGGGCAGGGGTACGTCGCGCAACGGCCGGCCCACCCAGGGCGTGTCCTCGGCGAGGGTGATCTCGACCAGGTTGGCCGCGCCCTTGCGGAAGCTCATCAGCCGGACGACGTCGCCGACGGTCACCGCCTCCTCGACGAGCGCGGCGATCACCCGCGGGGTCGAGACGGCGACGTCGACGCCCCAGGCCTCGGTGTAGAGCCACTCGTTGCGCGGGTCCTTCACGCGGGCGACCACCCGGTTGACCGCGAACTCGGTCTTGGCCAGCAGGGACACCACGAGGTTGGCCTTGTCGTCACCGGTGGCGGCCACCACGACGTCGCAGGTGGCCAGCTGCGCCTCCTCCAGCGAGGAGACCTCGCAGGCGTCGGCCTGCACCCACTCGGCGCCGGGAACGGCCCGGGTGCGCACCTTGCGGGCGTCCTTCTCGATGAGCATCACCGTGTGCCCGTTGTTGAGCAGCTCGCCGGCGATCGACCGGCCGACAGCGCCGGCGCCCACGATGGCCACGCGCATCAGTGATCCCCTCCCTCGGGGCCTCGCTCGACGACCTCGTGCACGCGCTGGGTGACCGCGTCGGTGGCGGCGACGACGAGCTGGTCGCCGTCCTGCAGCACGGTGGCCGGGGTGGGCAGCTGGGCGTCGCCGAAGCGCACCAGCCAGGCCGCCCGCGCGCCGGAGGCGGCCTCCAGCGCCGAGAGCTTCTTGCCTACCCAGCCCTCCGTGACCGTCACGCGCATGAGCAGCACCTGGCCGGTGGGCTCCCGCCACAGCTCGCTGACCTTGACCGACAGCAGCTCGCGCAGCAGCCGGTTCACCGTCCAGGGGACGGTGGCCACGCTGGGGATGCCCATGCGCTCGTAGACCTCGGCGCGCTTGGAGTCGTAGATCCGGGCCACGACGTGCTGGACGCCGAAGGTCTCGCGGGCCACCCGCGCGCTGATGATGTTGGAGTTGTCGCCGCTGCTGACCGCGGCGAACGCCCCGGCGGAGTCGACGCCCGCGTCGAGCAGCGTCTGCCGGTCGAAGCCCAGACCGGTCACCTGGCGGCCGGCGAAGTCGGGCCCGAGCCGGCGGAAGGCCTCGGGGTCCTGGTCGATCACCGCGACGCTGTGGCCGATCTCCTCGAGCCGGCGGGCGATCGCCGATCCGACGCGGCCGCAGCCCATCACGACCACGTGCACTGGGGGCTCCCGATCGCAGATCCGTGGTGCGCCGGGCGCCGTCCGCCCCGCGCTGTCCGGCCGCGAAGCTACACCCGGGGACGTCGCCCGCCGACGTCCGGAGCGCCGGAACTCACCCTCGCGGAGGCGGCGCGCAGGCTCCCGGCGTCCGTACCATCGCCGCCGTGCCCAGCCTGTCCGACCTCGGACAACTCCCGAAACGGCTGGTCGTCGGCCGGCCCGTCCGCAGCGACCGCGCCGGCGAGTCGCTGCTGCCCAAGCGCCTCGCCCTGCCGATCTTCGCCAGCGACCCGCTCTCCTCGGTGGCCTACGCCACGCAGGAGATCCTCATCGTGCTGACCCTCGCCGGGACGGCCTTCCTGTACCTGGCCCCGTGGCTGGCCATCGCGGTCGTGCTGCTCCTGACCACGGTGGTGCTGTCCTACCGGCAGGTCGTGAAGGCCTACCCGTCCGGTGGGGGCGACTACGAGGTCGCGTTCAAGAACCACGGCCAGTTCGCCGGGCTGACCGTGGCCAGCGCCCTGCTCGTGGACTACGTGATGACCGTGGCGGTGTCGGTCGCGGCCGGCACGGACAACATCATCTCCGCGTTCCCCACGCTGAACGAGCACCGGGTGCTCATCGCCGTCGGGCTGGTGGCCGTGCTGGCCGCGGCCAACCTGCGGGGACTGCGGGAGTCCGGCCGCACGTTCGCCGCCCCCACGTACCTGTTCATCACCGGGATCCTGGTGATGGTGGCCACGGGCCTCGTGCGGGACCTGTTCACCGACTCGCCGGTCGTCGCCGAGACCGCCGGCTTCTCGATCTCACCGGAGCCCGGTTACGAGCAGCTGACCGGCCTCGCGCTGCTGTTCTTCGCGCTGCGGGCCTTCGCCTCCGGCTGCACGGCGCTGACCGGGGTCGAGGCGATCGCCAACGGCGTCCCGGCGTTCAAGCCGCCGAAGAGCCGGAACGCCGCCACCACGCTGGCCCTCATGGGCGGCATCGCCGCGGTCATGTTCGCGGGCGTCACCGCGCTCGCCCTGGCCGCGGAGGTCAAGTACGTCGAGCACCCGTGCGACCTCGAGGGCTTCGCGAACTGCGAGACCGAACCGCAGCGGACGGTCATCGCCCAGGTGGCCGCGGCGACCTTCGGCGGGGACACCTCGCCCGGCTTCTTCTACATCCAGGCGGCCACCGCGCTCGTGCTCGTGCTGGCCGCCAACACCGCGTTCAACGGCTTCCCGCTGCTGGGCTCGGTGCTGGCACAGGACCGGTTCATGCCGCGCCAGCTGCACACCCGCGGCGACAAGCTGGTCTACAGCAACGGCATCCTGCTGCTCGCCGGGTTCGCCGCGCTGCTCATCATCGCCTTCGGGGCCGACGTCAACCGGCTGATCCAGATGTACATCGTCGGCGTCTTCACCAGCTTCTCGATCGGCCAGTGGGGCATGGTGCGGCACTGGAACCGGGAGCTGCGCGGCCGGCCCGACCCGGCGGTGCGCAGCCGGATCCGCCGCTCGCAGGCGATCAACGCCGTCGGCGGCACGCTGACCACCGTCGTCCTGGTGATCATCGTCGTCACCAAGTTCACCCGCGGCGCCTGGCTGGTCCTGCTGGTGATGCCGGTGCTGTTCCTGCTGATGAAGGCGATCAACCGGCACTACTCGCACGTCTCCGAGCAGCTGATCCCCGACACCGACTCGCGGATGCTGCCCAGCAAGGTGCACGCGATCGTCCTGGTGTCGAAGGTGCACAAGCCCACGCTGCGGGCGCTGGCCTTCGCCCGGGCGACGCGCCCCGACCAGTTGACCGCGCTGACCGTCAACGTCGATGACGCCGAGACGCGGGCGCTGCAGGGCCAGTGGGAGAAGTACGACATCCCGGTGCCGCTGACCGTCCTGGAGTCCCCGTACCGGGAGATCACCCGGCCGGTCCTCGACTTCGTCAAGGGCATCCGGCGGGACAGCCCGCGCGAGCTGGTCGTCGTCTTCGTGCCGCAGTACGTGGTGGGCCACTGGTGGGAGAACGTGCTGCACAACCAGAGCGCCCTGCGGCTGCGGGCCCGGCTGCAGTTCCAGCCCGGCGTCATGATCACCACGGTGCCGTGGCAGCTGGAGAGCTCGGTCGGGCGGGACGAGGACAACGGCGGCGGTCCGGCGCCCGGCGACCTGCGGCGCGGGCTGACCGACGACGCCGAGGTGACCCCGTATGGATGAGGACCCCGCTGCCCCCCGCCGCTCGCAGGCTCGCGGCCGGCCCCGGCAGCGGGGCCGGGACCGCGGGGCACGGCCGGATCGCGGCGGCGGGTGGACCGGACGCGAGTTCGAGGTCGCCATCGGGCCGGTCGCCCACGGTGGGCACTGCGTGGCCCGGCACGAGGGGCGGGTCGTCTTCGTGCGGCACGCCCTGCCCGGCGAGCGGGTGGTGGTCCGGGTGACCGAGGACCGGCACCCGGGCTTCTGCCGCGCCGACGCGATCGACGTGCTGGCGGCCTCGCCGGAGCGGGTGGAACCGCCCTGCCCGTACAGCGGGCCGGGCCGCTGCGGCGGGTGCGACTGGCAGCACGCCGACCCGGCCGAGCAGCGCCGGCTGAAGGCGGCGGTGGTCCGCGAGCAGCTGGCCCGCCTGGCCCACCTGCCGGACGTCGAGGTGACCGTCGAGGCCCTGCCCGGCGGTCCGCTGCGCTGGCGGTCGCGGGCGCGGTTCGCTGTCGACCGCTCCGGGGCGCCGGGGCTGCGCCGGCACCGGTCGCACGACCTGCAGCTGCTCGACGACTGCCCGATCACCGCCGAGCCGGCCGCCCGCGCGGTCCTGGGACGGCGCTGGCCGGGTGCGGGGGCGGTGGACGTCGCCGTCGACACCACCGGCACGGTGACCACGACCCGGCTGGACCGGCAGGGCCGGCCGCAGTCGACGCGTGTGCTCCGCCCGGGCGAGGACGTCCCCGCCGAGCCGGCCGGCCGCACGTCGCGGTCCGCCGCCGGCCGCGACTGGGAGGTCGAGGGCACCGGCTTCTGGCAGGTCCACCCCGAGGCCGCCGACGCGCTGGTCGCCGCCGTCGAGACGTTCGCCGACGTGCGGCCGGGGGAGACGGTGCTCGACCTCTACGCCGGCGCGGGCCTGTTCGGCGGGGCGCTCGCGCCGCTGGCCGGGCCGGACGGGCGTGTGGTCTGCGTGGAGGCCGACCCGGCCGCCTGTGCCGCCGCCGAGGCCAACCTCGCCGAGCTGCCGCAGGCCGAGGTCTGGCAGGGCGAGGTGGACGCCGAGGGGCTGGCCGGGCTGCTGGACGAGCTCGGCGCCGGGCCGGACGTCGTCGTCCTGGACCCGCCGCGGGCGGGCGCCGGGCAGGAGGTGAGCCGGGTGCTCGCCGCAGCGACCCCCCGCGCGGTGGTCTACGTGGCCTGCGACCCGGCGTCGCTGGCCCGCGACGTCGCCGTCTTCGGCGCGGCCGGCTACCGGCTGGCGGGGATCCGTGCCTTCGACGCCTTCCCCATGACCGCGCACGTGGAGTGCGTGGCGCTGCTGCTCGGGGACCCGGTCCGGCCGTAGGGGAGGCCGGGCGCCGGCTGCCGGGGACGGCGCCGCCGGGCCGCCTGTCGCCGTCCTCCTGGCTCAGGCCGGCTGGTGGCCGTGCACGAGGGGGCTCCCTGCCGGTCTGGGCGGGCCGGCTGCCGGCGATCACCTGGTGGGCGGGTCGCCGTCCCGGGCGCGCGGCAGCGCTGCCGACGGCTGCGGCCGGAGGTCCTGCCGTACCGGTACCGACGCGTCTACGCTGCCACCGGCCGTCGCGAGGAGACAGGCATGGACAGAAGGCAGAGCAGTCGGGATGCCCTGTACGAGTCATATGCCACGACGCACGCGGGCACGGCCGGGAGGACGTCCCCGACGGCCCTCCAGGAAGTGGTGCGGCGGCTCCCCGACGACCGCAGGGGCCCGGTCGTCGACCTCGGGTGCGGCCAGGGTGCGCTCGTGGCGGCCATGCGGGCCGCGGGATACACCCGGGCCCGGGGCATCGACGTCAGCCCTGAGCAGGTCGCCATCGCCCGGCAGTCCGGCATCGACGGTGTGGAGCAGGGGGACGTGCTGGAGGTGCTGTCGGCGTCCCCGGGACAGTTCCTGGCCATCACGGCGACCGACTTCTTCGAGCACCTGACCCGGGAGGAACTGCTGGTCCTGCTGCCACAGGTCCGGGCGGCGCTGCGTGACGGTGGCGTGCTGGTCGGCCGGGTGCCGAACGCGGTGAGCCCGTTCGGCGGCAACTACCGGCACGGCGACTTCACTCACGAGTCCTGGTTCACCGCACGCAGCGTCCGCCAACTCATGGCCGTCGCCGGGTTCGCGGGCGTCGACGTCTACCCGTCGGCGCCCGCGCCGCACGGGGTGGTCAGCGCGCTGCGCCGGCTCGTCTGGACGTTCTACAGCGGCTTCTTCAAGCTCGGCCTGGCCGCCGAGACCGGGGTCCTGCGCGGCAACATCGTCACGCAGAACCTCGTGTTCGTCGCGCGGCGCGGACCGGGCTCTCCGATGACCGCGTGACGGGGCCTGAGCAGCCCCGGCTGCAGGCCGCGGTGGTCCGCGAGCAGCTGACCCGCTTGCCGGACGTCGAGGTGACCGTCGAGGCCTCCGGGTGTGGGGCACGGTGACGGCGAGCCGGACCGAACGGCTCCCCGCGCGGTGGGCTGCGCGGCCTGCGCTCCGGCGTCGCTGACGCGCGACGTCGGGAGCGCACGCTCGGGCAACGCGTCCGCGCCGGAGGTCGCAATACGTGACCGGGCAGTTCCATTCGGTCATCATGGGGGACATGCGACGACCCGGCACGCGTGCGTGGGCCGCCGTCTCCGCGCTTCTCGCCGTCCTGGTGGTCGTCGGGGTCCGCGAGGCGGCCGTCGCCGCTGGCACCGGGTCCGGCGAGGTGCGCCCGGGTCCGGGGGTCGCTGCGGCGGCCGCACCCGCTCCTGTCTCCGCGGGCCAGCCACCGCTGGCCAGGCTCGAGCACGCCTCCATCGGCGAGGACACGATCAGCGGCCGGCGGGTCCTGACCGTCACGAGCACCCGCCCCGTCAGCGGGCCGCGGCCCGTGGCGCTGATGCTGCACGGTGCCGGGCACGACCGGCGGGTCCCCGTCGAGGAGTCGGCACAACGGTTCACCCAGACGCTGATCGATGCCGGCTGGGTGGTGGCGGCCTCGGATGCGGGCGGGGACGCCTGGGGTTCCTCCGCGTCGCAGGCTGACCACCTGTCCCTCCTCGACCGGCTGCGAGAGGTGTACCCGGTCAGCGGAGTGGTGCTGGTGTCCATGTCGATGGGCGGGGTGGCCGGGTTGAACATGGTGGCCGACGGGTCGGTGCCCGACCTCCTGGGGTGGGTGGGGATCACCGCGGTGACGAACCTGCGTGCGGTGGCCGCGGATCCTCGGTTCACCGACCGGATCGCGGGGGCGCTGAGCGCGGGGGAGATCGCCGCGCGGGATCCGCTCGCCCTGCCGGCCGATCAGCTGGGCGGCGTGCCGCTGGTCGCGGTGGTGTCCCCGTCGGACCCGTGGACCCCGCCGGTGAGCCAGCTGACGCCGTTCGCCGAACACATGGGAGCCGTGAACCCCCCGCGTGTGGTCGAGTGCTCGGACGGGCACCTCGGGGTGGACTGCTACCGAGCCGACGTCGTGATGGAGCTGGTCGCCGGTTGACGGGGTCGGCGCCGGACCCGGGGAGCCGGAGAATCCCTGCCTGACGAGGGTCGCCGTCCCCGACCGGTTACCGTGCTCCCGTGACCACCTGGGAGTACGCCTCGGTCATCACGGCCAACGACGCGGAGTCGCAGCGCGCGGGGGTGAGCGTGAAGCTCCCCGGCGGTCAGCTCGAGCGCCAGCAGGGGGACACCAGCTCGGTGCTCAACCGGTTGGGCAGCGAGGGCTGGGAGCTGGTCAACTACCACTCCAGCGGCGCCGGCACCTGGGGCTTCGAGCAGTTCTGGCTGAAGCGCCCCACCTCGGCCTGACGCCGATCCAGCTCGACAGCGGGCGCGTCCGTCGAACGTCTGTTCGACTGATGGCACACTGGTGCGGTGGACGGGACCCTGCCGCCGGGCTGGCCGGACGCCGTCCGGCCGCCTGGGGCGCCGGACTGGGAGCAGTCCGCCGTCGCCTGGCTGTTCGACCTGGTCCCGCCGGACTACCGCGCCCACGAGGTGCTCCGCCGCTATCCGGTGCTGCTGGCCCGCTTCGCCCGTGACCACGTGGCCGCGGGGCTCGAGGCGGCGCGGGCCGGCTGGCGCACGGTGCGGGTGGAGCTCGGCGACGACCTGCCGGCCGACGCCATGGCCGCCGCGATGACCGCGTACGAGCGGGAGGGCACCCGGCTGGCCGCCGCCGCCCGGGGCGTGGAGGTGGTCGCCGGGGCGCTGCGCGGGGAGCGCTGGGTGCCCCGGTTGTGAGCGGGCAGGGGCGTGAGCACCGCAGCGAGGAACGAGCGAGGAGCGGAGCGCCCCGCGGGAGCGAACCACGGGACCTGTGAGCGGACAGGGGCGTGAGCACCGCGGCGAGGAGCGGAGCGCCCCGCGGGAGCGACCGAGGGCGTTGTGAGCCTGCATCCACCCTCGGTGCTCGAACGGAAGACGTCCGTGAACGCGGCTACAGTTGGTCGGCGGCCGTTGCCGAGCCGTGCACCTGCCGCCGACAGAGAGGACACCACCGCCCCGTGTCGCTCCTGCGATCGCTCCGTACCCCCGCCGACCTCCGTGCGCTGGCTCCCGAGCAGCTCCCCGTGCTGGCCGCCGAGATCCGCGACGCACTCGTCACCAGCGTCGCGCGCACCGGCGGCCACCTCGGCCCCAACCTCGGCGCGGTCGAGCTGACCATCGCCCTGCACCGCGTCTTCGAGTCCCCGCGCGAGCCGATCGTCTTCGACACCGGCCACCAGAGCTACGTGCACAAGATGCTCACCGGCCGGGTGGAGGGTTTCGAGCGGCTGCGCCAGCGCGGCGGGCTCTCCGGTTACCCGAGCCGGACCGAGAGCGAGCACGACTGGGTCGAGAACAGCCACGCCTCCACCTCGCTGTCCTACGCCGACGGGCTGGCCAAGGCGCTCGCCGTCCGCGGGGAGAAGCGGCCGGTCGTCGCCGTCATCGGTGACGGCGCGCTCACCGGCGGGATGGCCTGGGAGGCGCTGAACAACATCGCCGCCGCCCAGGACCGCCCGGTCGTCATCGTCGTCAACGACAACGGGCGCTCCTACTCGCCGACCATCGGCGGCGTCGCCGACGCGCTGGCCACCCTCCGGCTGCGGCCGGGGTACGAGCAGGCGCTGCTCCAGGTGCGCCAGGCGCTGCACCGCGCGCCGGTGCTGGGCTCGGCCCTCTACGACGCCCTGCACGCGATCAAGAAGGGCCTCAAGGACGTCCTCTCGCCGCAGGGCATGTTCGAGGACCTCGGCCTCAAGTACGTCGGCCCGGTCGACGGGCACGACATCGAGGTGATGGAGTCGGCGCTGCGCCGGGCCCGCTCCTTCGGCGGCCCGGTGATCGTGCACGCGGTCACCACGAAGGGCTTCGGCTACCCGCCGGCCGAGACCGACCAGATCGACGCCTGGCACGCCACCGGCGTCTTCGACCCCGACAGCGGGGCCTGCGCCGCCACCGCACGGGACTGGACGGCGGCCTTCTCCGACGAGCTGGTCCGGATCGGCGCCGAGCGGTCCGACGTCGTCGCGACCACCGCCGCGATGCTGCACCCCACCGGCCTGGCGGCCTTCGCCGAGCGCTTCCCCGACCGCACCTTCGACGTCGGCATCGCCGAGCAGCACGCCCTCACCTCGGCCGCGGGCCTGGCGATGGGCGGTCTGCACCCGGTGGTCGCGGTCTACTCGACCTTCCTCAACCGGGCGTTCGACCAGCTGCTCATGGACGTCGCGCTGCACCGCCAGCCGGTGACCGTCGTCCTCGACCGGGCCGGGGTCACCGGCACCGACGGCGCCTCGCACAACGGCATGTGGGACATGTCGATCCTGTCGGTCGTCCCCGGCCTGCGGCTGGCCGCGCCGCGCGACGAGCCGACGTTGCGGGAGGCGCTGCGCGAGGCGGTCGCGGTCATCGACGGCCCCACCGTCGTCCGCTTCCCGAAGGGCGCGCCGCCGGTCGACATCCCGGCGCTGGAACGGCGCGGGCCGGTCGACGTCCTGCGCCGCGGGACGCGGCCGGAGGTGCTGCTGGTCGCCGTCGGCTCGATGGTGCCGCTGTGCCTGGCCGCCGCCGAGCGCGCCGCCGACCACGGCATCGAGGTGACCGTCGCCGACCCGCGCTGGGTGCTGCCGGTCTCCGCCGAGCTGGTCGAGCTGGCCGCCGAGCACCGGCTGGTCGTCACCGTCGAGGACGGCGGCCGCGCCGGCGGCGTCGGGACGACGCTCACCCAGGCGCTGCAGGACCGCGGCTGCGACGTGCCGCTGCGGGCGCTGGGGCTGCCGCAGGAGTTCCTCGAGCACGGCAGCCGGGGTCAGGTGCTGGCCGACGTCGGCCTGACCGAGCAGGACGTCGCCCGCCGGATCGCCGAGTGGACCGCGGTCCTGACCGAGCGGGCGGAGCCCGTCGTCGCCGCCCCGGTGGACGGCGCCCAGCGGTAGTCCCGCCCGGCCCGGCCGACGCGCGACAGAGCGCCGCCCCTCCGCGAGGAGGGACGGCGCTCTCGCCGTCTGTCCGGACTCTCCGCGCGGAAAGTCCGGATCAGCCCCGGACTTACGGCGCGGAAAGTCCGGATCCGGCGTCGGTTTCCGCGGAAACCGACGGGATGTTCGTGGCGGTTTCCGCGGAAACCGACGGGATCAGGCGGGGAGGGAGGCGACGCCGCGCGAGAGGAAGCGCCGGCCGGTGACCGCCTCCGAGACGCCGGTGCGGTCGAGGTGGGCGGAGATGCCGCCCAGCCAGAACGGCCACCCGGCGCCCAGCAGCATGCACAGGTCGATGTCCTGCACGGCCTGCACGACGCCCTCGTCCAGCATCAGCCGGATCTCCTGCGCCAGCGCCTCGACCGCCCGCGCGCGCACCTGCTCCTCGGTCAGCGGCGCGTCGCCGGCGTCGAGGCCCGCGAGCTCGGGGTCGACGACACCGGGCTCGGAGTACACCGACGACTTCCCGAGCTCGACCATCCGCCGCAGCGCCTCGCCGACGGCGAACCGGTCGGGGAAGGCCTCGTGCATCCGCTCGGCGACGTGCAGCGCCACCGGCGGGCCGACCAGCGTCAGCAGCTCGAACGGCGTCATGGGCAGGCCGAGCGGGTCGAGCGCGCGGTCGGCGACGGCCACCGGGGTGCCCTGCTCGACGGCGGCGGTGATCTCGCCGAGGAAGCGCGTGAGCAGCCGGTTGACGACGAACGCGGGGGCGTCGGCGACCAGCACGCAGCTCTTCCCCAGGGCCTTGCCGACGGCGAACGCGGTGGCCAGCGTGGCGTCGTCGGTCTGCTCGGCGCGCACCACCTCCAGCAGCGGCAGGACCGCCACCGGGTTGAAGAAGTGCAGGCCGACGACCCGCTCCGGGTGCTCGAGCTTGGACGCCATCTCGGTCACCGACAGCGCCGAGGTGTTGGTGGCCAGCACGCACGTCTCGGACACCACGGCCTCGACCTCGGCGAACACCTGCTGCTTCACCGAGAGCTCCTCGAAGACGGCCTCGATGACGAGGTCGGCGTCGGCGAAGGCGTCCTTGGACAGCGAGCCGGTCACCAGGCCGGTGAGCCGGTTGAGGGCATCGGGCGAGAGCCGGCCCCGGGCGGCCAGCTTCGCCAGCTCCGCGTGCACGGAGCCGACGCCCTTGTCCACGCGCGCCTGGTCGACGTCGGTGAGGACGACGGGCACCTCCAGCCGCCGCACGAGCAGCAGCGCCAGCTGGGCGGCCATGAGTCCCGCACCGACGACGCCGACCTTGGTGACCTTCCGCGCCAGCGCCTTGTCCGGCGCGCCGGCCGGCCGCCTGGCCCGCTTGTTGACCAGGTCGAAGGCGTACAGCGAGGCCCGCAGCTGGTCGCTCATCAGCAGGTCGGTCAGGGCGTCGTCCTCCGCGGCGGTGCCGGCGGGGAAGGCCTCGCCGTCCACGCCGTGGCGCGCGAGGTCCAGCAGCTGCACCGCGCGCAGTGCGCCCGGCGAGGCGTCGCGGGTGCGGCCGGCCACGATCGCGCGGGCCCGGGCGATGGCGTCGTCCCACGCCGAGCGGTCGACGTCGGGGCGGGACACGGTCACGGCGCCGCTGAGCACCCCGGCGGCCCACTCCAGCGAGCGCTCGAGGAAGTCGGCCGGCTCGAACACCGCGTCGGCGATGCCGAGCCGGGCGGCCTTCGGCGCCGGCGTCATCGCGTTCTGCGCCAGGGCGTTCTCGACGACGACCGTGACCGCCGGGTCGATGCCGATCAGGTTCGGCAGCAGCTGCGTGCCGCCCCAGCCGGGCACCAGGCCGAGGAAGACCTCGGGGAAGGCGACCGCCGCGGTGGTGGCGATCGTCCGGTACCGGCAGTGCAGCGCCAGCTCCAGCCCGCCGCCCAGCGCGACGCCGTTGACGAAGGCGAACGTGGGGATCGGCGAGTCCTTGAGCCGGCGGAACACCCGGTGGCCGGTCGCGGCGATCGCCCGGGCGGCCGCGGCGTCGCTCACCGAGGGCACGCCCGAGAGGTCGGCGCCGACGGCGAAGACGAACGGCTTGCCGGTGACGGCGATCGCCGCCGGCGCGGGGGAGTGCGCCGCGATCTCGTCGAGCGCGGCATCCAGCGACGCGAGCCCGCCCGGGCCGAAGGTGGACGGGCGGGTGTGGTCCTGCCCGTTGTCCAGGGTGACGAGGGCCAGCTCGCCGGCCAGGCCGGGCAGGGCCAGGAACCGGACCAACGCCCGAGTCACGACCTCGTTCTCGAAGACGGCGGTCACTTCTCGACACCCTCCCAGTTCGGGTTCTCCCAGATCACGGTGCCGCCCATGCCCAGTCCGATGCACATGGCGGTCAGGCCGTAGCGGACGTCGGGCCGCTCGGCGAACTGGCGGGACAGCTGGGTCATCAGCCGCACGCCGGAAGAGGCCAGCGGGTGGCCGACGGCGATCGCGCCGCCCCACGGGTTGACCCGCTCGTCGTCGTCGGCGATGCCGAAGTGGTCGAGGAACGCCAGCACCTGGACGGCGAAGGCCTCGTTGAGCTCGAACAGGCCGATGTCCCCGATCGAGAGGCCGGTGCGGGCCAGCGCCTTCTCCGTCGACGGCACCGGGCCCACGCCCATGACCTCGGGCTCGACGCCGGCGAACCCGTAGCCGACCAGCCGCATGCCGATGGTCAGGCCGAGCTCCCGGGCGACGTCCTCGGCGGCGAGCAGGCAGCCGGTGGCGCCGTCGTTGAGGCCCGCGGCGTTGCCGGCGGTGACGTGGCCGTGCGGGCGGAACGGCGTCTTCAGGGTGCCGAGGCCATCGAGCGTGGTGGTCGGCCGCGGCGGCTCGTCCACGGTCGCCAGGCCCCACCCGTGCTCGGCCGAGCGGGTGGCCACGGGGACCAGCTCGGGGCCGATCTGCCCGTTGGCGACCGCCTTGGCGTACCGCTGCTGGCTGGCCAACGCGAAGGCGTCGGCGCGCTCCCGGGTCAGGTGCGGGAAGCGGTCGTGCAGGTTCTCCGCGGTCGAGCCCATGACCAGCGCCGAGCCGTCGACCAGCTTCTCGCTGAAGAACCGCGGATTGGGGTCGGCACCCTCGCCCATCGGGTGGCGGCCCATGTGCTCGACCCCGCCCGCGATGGCGACGTCGTAGGCGCCGAAGGCGATGCCGGACGCGGTCGTGGTCACCGCGGTCATCGCACCCGCGCACATGCGGTCGATGGCGTAGCCCGGCACGGTCGTCGGGAGCCCGGCCAGCAGCGCCGCGGTGCGGCCGATGGTCAGCCCCTGGTCGCCGATCTGGGTGGTGGCGGCGATGGCCACCTCGTCGATCCGGTCGGCCGGCAGCGACGGGTTGCGCCGCAGCAGCTCGCGGATGCAGCGCACGACGAGGTCGTCGGCGCGCGTCTCGGCGTAGATGCCCGTCGGCCCGGCCTTGCCGAAGGGGGTGCGCACGCCGTCGACGAAGACGACCTCACGCAACGACCGTGGCCGCCGCTCTTCAGATGACACAGGACCTCCGCGAGAGTTCGGAGCCGGCCCGGTGGGGCGCGGCGCCCGCCAAGTTACCCGCCGGTAACGAGAGGTCCAAGCCGACGCGTGCTCCGACCGGGTGATGTCGCGCCGTTCACCTGCCGAAGGCGGCCGTCCGCCCGAGCAGCGGAACCCGGCCGAGGCTGACCCCGCCGGCCGTGACGGCCTCGACGGTGGCCGTGCCTCGGGGGAAGGGCGCGACCACGACGCCGTCGACGGCGGGGTGCTCGGCGAGGAAGGAGCCGCGGGCGCTGTGCGCGCGGACGGTCGTCACCGTCGGCGGAGCGACCACGACCAGGGTGCTCCGCGCCGTGGGGGCACCGACCTCCACGACCGCGCACGACGCCGCGAGGACGCGCCGGTCCAGCGGCACGCCCGCCGGCTCGATGGCGAGGGCGCAGGGGTTGGCCGCCTCGACCCGCTCGGTGGTGGGCAGCCCCCACTCCACCGCCACGACCACCGCTCCGCTCGGCACGGTCACGGTGACGACCACGCCCACCCCGGCGGCGCGTCCGGGGCCTGGTACGGCGCCCACCCAGGGGAGCGCGACGTCGACCTCCGCGGGCGGCAGCCCGATGCGGGTCAGGACCTCGGCCACGACGTCGGCCGCCAGGCGCGTCCCCGCCGACGACGGCGCCCCGCGCCAGGCGTCCGGGGGCGCCGCGATCGCGGTCGGGCCCGCCGCGAGGTCCGGATCGGCGCGGACCAGCAGCGCGCCGTCGCGGAGCACCCGGTACGAGACGGCCGAGGTCGAGGGCACGTCGTTGGGCGGCAGGGCCACGACGGCCACGCCGTCGGTGGTCGGCACCGTCCGGAACGTGCGCGCCGCGCTGCCGTCCTCGGCGATGTCGGGGTGCTCCGAGACCTGCACGACGTCGCCCGGCGCGGCGACGACGACGAGCGCGCCGGCGCGGGGATCGACCACGGCCACCGGCCGGTCGGCTCGGACGCGGTGCGGGACGGTGCGCAGGGTCATCTGCTCCGGCGGCGCGCCCGGTGGTCCGGCGAACCAGGCCGCGGCCAGGTCCGGCCGGCCGCCGTTCCCGGAGGGCGGGGGCACCCCCGGTACCAGCGTGTACGTCCCGACCACGAGCGCCCACCGCCCGCCGGGGACGTCGCCGGCGAAGACCACCCGGCGCGACCCCAGCGGGGCGTCGGGGATGCCGGGCCCGACGGTCGACTCGCGCACCGTCCACGGCAACCGGCGGACGCCGGCGAGGACGGCGGCGTCCCCGGCCAGGGAGCCGCGCGGCGGCAGGAGCACGACCTCCGCGGGCGGGGGGACGGGCGGCGCCGAGAGCGGCAGTGCCGGCCCCTGGCGGGGGAGGAGCAGAGCCGCGGCCAGGGCCGCCCCGACGACGGCGACGAGGACCCGGCCCACGGCGGGCCGGCTCGCGCCGCCGCGCAGCTCACCGGAGGTGCCCATCCCGCCGCCCCTCGCCCGGGCCGGCGCCGGCGGGCTGCCGCGTCGGCCGTCAGGAGGAGCGTGGCACGGCCGGCGGACGCGCGGCGCGGCTCAGGCGCGGGCGACCGCGTCGGTCAGGAGGTCCCGGGTGAGCTCCACCTGCCACTCGCGGGCCCCGCCGGCGCGCAGCGCCGCGGCGACCGAGGCGCTGTCCCGCGACTCGGGCGGCGCCCAGGTCAGCCGGCGCACCAGGTCCGGGGAGAGCAGGTTCTCCACCGGCACGCTGTGCTTCGCCGACAGCTCCGCGAGCCCGGCCCGGGCCACCTGCAGCCGGGTGGCGGCGGCGGGGTCCCGGTCGGCCCAGCGGCTCACCGGCGGCGGGCCGTCGCCCGGCTTGCTGTGCAGCGGCAGCTCCGACTCCGGCAGCTCGCGGCCGCGGGTCAGCGCGCCGAACCAGGTGCCCACCAGCTTGCGGTTGGCGCGGCCGCGGAACACCGGCAGGTCCAGCAGGGCCGCCTCCGTGCGCGGGTCGGCCTGCACCGCGGAGACCATCGCCGCATCGGGCAGCACCCGGCCGGGGGCGACGTCGCGGCGGCGGGCGAGGTCGTCACGGGCCTGCCACAGCGAGCGGAGCATGCCGAGCTGACGGCGGTTGCGCAGGCCGTGCACGCCGGAGGTGCGCCGCCACGGGTCCTGCTTGGGGGCCGGCGGCCCGGCGGTGAGGATCGCCTCGAACTCCTGCCGCGCCCACTCGGTCTTGCCCTGCTCCTCGAGGACGGCGGCCAGCGCGTCGCGCAGGTCGACCAGCACCTCGACGTCCAGGGCGGCGTAGACCAGCCACTCCTCGGGCAGCGGGCGGGTGCTCCAGTCGGCGGCGGAGTGCCCCTTCTGCAGCGAGTAGCCGAGCAGCGACTCGACGACGGCGCCCAGCCCGACCCGCGGCAGCCCGGCCAGCCGCGCGGCCAGCTCGGTGTCGAAGATGCGCGTGGGCACCAGGCCGATCTCGGCCAGGCAGGGCAGGTCCTGGTTGGCGGCGTGCAGCACCCACTCGGCGTCGGCGATCGCCTCCTGGACCACCGAGAGATCGGGGAGCGGGATCGGGTCCAGCAGCCCCGTTCCCGACCCGTTGCGGCGCAGCTGCACCAGGTAGGCGCGCTGGCCGTACCGGTAGCCGGAGGCGCGTTCGGCGTCCACCGCGACCGGTCCGGTGCCGGACCGCAGGGCGGCGGCGTACTCGACCAGGGCGGTGGAGGTCTCGATGACCGGGGGCAGGCCGTCGCGGGGGGCGAGCAGCGGCACCGCCGGAGGGGCGGCCGGCTCGTCGTCCGGCGTCGGGAGGGGGTCGGTGCTCAGGGCAGGTCCACCTTCTCGCCCGTCTCGTCAGCAGTACGACGCCGGCAGCGCACAGCCTCGCGGCACGGGACCGCGGAAGGCCGGGGAGAGGGCGCCGGCGCGGGGGTGTCGCGACCCCCGGGACATCGATGTTAGAGAGTCCCGCCACCCGACGGGCCGGAGGGACCCAGCAGCCGGACGCCGGGGGGCGGCAGACCGGCCGCGGTGCCCAGCACCTCCAGCCACGCGTTCAGGTGCCTGTCGAGGTGGCTGTCCTCCGCCGTCCACGACGCGCGGATCTCCACGTCGACCGAGTGCTCGGGCCCGGCCAGCTCGCCGAACCGCGTCGAGGCGGTGCGGGTGACCGTGCCGCCGACCGCGTGGTGGGTTGCGCCGGCCTCGTCGAGCGCGTCGGTGAGCCAGCTCCACGCGACCTCCGAGAACATCGCGTCGTCCACCATGTGCTCGTCGGTGGTCGCCGAGAGGTACCCGACGCAACGCGTGGTCCCCGCCCAGGCCTCGTGGCCGGCCGGGTCGTGCAGGACGATGAACCGCCCGCTGGCGACCTCGACCTCCTCGTCGCCCTCCGGCTCGGTGACCAGCGCGCCGACCGCGTACGCGAACGGCGCGAGCCGCTGCGGGGCGGGGATGGACTCGAGGACGATCTCGGGGCGCGTCGTCACGCTCGCCAGCGCCGCCAGCCCAGCACGGAACTCCTCCGGGGGTTCGTCCCCGGTCCGGTCGCCGGTGCCGTGCCCGGCTCCGGCCAGGCTGGAAGGCTCCACGTTCGCAGGGTAGGTCGCGACGCCGCCCCGCGCGGCCGACGCGCCGCACCGTTCTGGGAGGATCGACGGTCGTGACCGCCGTTCCCGAACCCGTGCCGACCCCGGGTCCATCCCCTGCCGACTCGGACCTCGTCCGGGCCACCCGGGGCCTGCCGGTGAGCCGGACGCCCGTGTGGTTCATGCGCCAGGCCGGCCGCTCGCTGCCGGAGTACCGGGCGCTGCGGGCCGGCACCCGGATGCTGGAGGCCTGCCAGGACCCCGACCTGGTCACCGAGATCACCCTGCAGCCGGTGCGCCGGCACGGGGTGGACGCCGCGATCCTCTTCTCCGACATCGTGCTGCCGCTGGTCGTCGCCGGCGTGGACATCGAGATCAAGCCCGGCGTCGGCCCGGTCGTGGCCGACCCCGTGCGCACGGTCGCCGACGTCGACGCGCTGCCCGACCTCGAGCCGGAGCGGCTGGACTTCCTGCAGACGGCGGTGCGCCGGCTGGTCGCCGAGCTCGGCCCCATCCCGCTCATCGGGTTCGCGGGCGCGCCGTTCACCCTCGCCACCTACCTGATCGAGGGCGGGCCCTCCAAGGAGCACGCCCGCACCAAGGCCTTCATGCACGCCGAGCCCGCGGCCTGGACCCGGCTGCTGGACCGGCTGGCCGTCTCGGCGGCGACCTTCCTGCGGGCGCAGGTCGACGCCGGCGCCTCGGCGGTGCAGCTGTTCGACTCCTGGGCGGGCGTGCTGTCGGCGGCCGACTACGCGCAGCGGGTGCTGCCGCACTCCCGCGCGGTGTTCGACGGGCTCGGCGACCGCGACGTCCCGCGCATCCACTTCGGCGTCGGCACCGGTGAGCTGCTCGCGCTGATCGGGGACGCCGGCGCCGACGTCGTGGGCGTCGACTGGCGGGTGCCGCTGGACGAGGCGGCCCGCCGGGTGGGCCCGCAGCGGTCCCTGCAGGGCAACCTCGACCCCGCCGTCCTCCTGGCCGACCGGGACACCGTCGACCGGGAGGTCCGCCGGGTGGTCGAGCAGGGCCGGGCCGCCCGCGGGCACGTGTTCAACCTGGGCCACGGCGTCCTGCCGGACACCGACCCGGGCGTGCTGACCCACGTCGTCGAGCTGGTCCACGAGCTGACCACCGTTCCGTGACCCGTCTGGTCGTCGTCGGCGCCGGGATCACCGGGCTGGCGGCCGCCTTCGAGTGGCGGCGCCGGCGGCCGGACGACGAGATCGTGGTCCTGGAGGCGGGCGACCGGATCGGCGGGAAGCTGGACCGGGTCCGGCTGGCCGGGCACTGGTACGACACCGGGCCCGAGGCCGTGCTGGCGCGGGTGCCCGAGGCGGTGCAGCTGGTCGAGCGGCTGGGGCTGGCCGACCGGCTGGTCCGGCCGGCGACGACCCAGGCCGCCGTCGTCCTGCCCGACGGCCGGCACCGGCTGCCTGCCGGCACCGTGCTCGGGGTGCCCGCCTCCGCGGACGGCCTCGACGGCATCCTGACGCCGGACGGCGTGGCGCGGGTCGCCGCCGAGGCCGATCTGCCGCCGCTGACGCCGGCGGGTGACGTCGCCGTCGGCGCGCTGCTGCGGGAGCGGCTCGGCGACGAGGTGGTCGACCGGCTGGTCGAGCCGCTGCTCGGTGGCGTCTACGCCGGGCGGGCCGACGAGCTCTCGCTGGTCGCCACGATGCCCGCGCTGGCCGCCCACCTGCCGCGGGCCCGTTCGGTGCTGGGCGCGGCGGCCGCCGCGCGGGACGCCGGGGAGCGCAGCCGCTTCGACGCCGACGCGCCGGTGTTTGTGACCCTCGACGACGGCATCGGGTCGCTGCCCGCCGTCCTGGTGGCGGCGGCACGCGCCGACGTCCGGCTGCGGACCCCCGCGCACGCGCTGACCCGCACCGCGGGCGGCTTCGAGCTGTCCATCGGCCCGGTCGCCGCCCCCGAGCGCCTGACCGCCGACGCCGTGCTCGTGACCGCGCCGGCGGCCAAGGCCGCGCGGCTGCTGCAGTCGGTCGCGCCCGGCGCGGTCGAGCCCCTGCAGGGCATCCCGTACGCGTCGATGGCCGTGGTCGCCATGGCCTTCCCCGCCCAGCACGTCGAGGCCGGATCCGGCCTGCTGGTGCCGCCGGTGACCGGCCGGCTGGTCAAGGGCGTGACCGTCTCGTCGGCCAAGTGGCCGCACCTGGCGGGGGAGTCCCTGCTGGTGCGCTCGTCGGTCGGCCGGTTCCGCGACGAGTCGGAGCTGCAGCGCACCGACGACGACCTCACCGCCGCCGTGGTCGCCGACGTGGCGGACCTGCTGGGCCTCGCCCGCCCGGAGCCGGTGGCGACGCGGCTGGTGCGCTGGGGCGGCGGGCTGCCGCAGTACCTGGTCGGCCACCAGGACCGGGTGGACGCCGTCCGGGCCGCGGTGAGCGCGGTGCCGGGGCTGGCCATCGCGGGGGCGGCGTTCCGCGGGGTCGGCGTCCCGGCGTGCATCCGGGACGCGCTGCACGCCGTCGACGCGCTGACCGGCTGAGCCGCCCGGCTCAGGGACCGCGCCGCTGCCGGACCGGGCGCAGGTCGTCGTCCTCCTCGTAGACCACGTCGACGTCGTGGCCGAGCGCGTCCAGCTCGTCCTGGACGGCGAAGGCGACGTCCAGCCCCTCCCGCCGCCACGCCGCCCACTCGGCCTCGTCGGCCGCCCGCTGGTCCCGGGGTGGCGTGCCCCAGTCCCACCGTTCGGCGAGCTCCTCGAACCGCCGGACCCAGTCGTCGAGCCGGGCGGTGAGGCCGGGCGACAGGCCGAGGTCGTCGGGGTCGACGTCCCCGTACCGCTCGTGGTCCCGATCCCACAGGCCCGTCCCCTGGTGCTCGGCCATCACCCAGACGACGGGCGGCAGCGGCTCCGGCTCCTCGGGCACGCCGCCCAGTGTGCTGGAGGGTGCGCCGCGCCACTCCGTTCCCGGGCATCCGACGAGCCCGTCCGCTGTTGAGTTCGGGGTGACGTCCCCGCACCACCCCGACCAGATCCGCCCCCGTCCCGTCGTCTGCCTGCGCCACCACGTGTGGATGGCCGCCTGCGACGACTGCCGCGCCGCCCGCGTCAGCGCTCCACAGCGGGCCGCCGGCCGGTGACCGTCGCCGTGGCGAGTTCCGTGCGGTTGGCCAGGCCCAGCTTGGCCAGGATGTTCCGCACGTGGCTCTCCACGGTGCGCTCGGAGAGCACCAGCCGCTCGGCGATCTGCCGGTTGGTCAGCGCCGCGGTGACCAGCTCGGCGACCTCCCGCTCCCGCACGGTCAGCGGGTCGGCCGCCCGGGCCGCCCGCGTCGCGCGCTCCGCCAGCGCCGCGGCCCGCCGCTCCGGGCCCGGCATCCCCAGCCGGCGGGCGTCGGCGCAGGCCGAGCGCGCCAGCTCGCCGGCCCGCGCCAGGTCCGCGGGCCGGCCCCGCGCCAGCAGCGCCGCGGCCAGCTCGACCCGGTCGTGCACCACGGCCGGGCGCGCCCCCGTCCGGGAGTCGAGGGCCAGCGCCTCCTCGAAGTGGCCGATCGCCTCCTCGCCGCGCCCCCGGACGACGTCGAGCCGGCCCAGCTCGACCGCCAGCGACCCGCAGCAGTAGACGCCTGCGCCGCCCGCGACCACGGGGTGCGCCGCGATCCGGTCGTGCAGCTCCCCGGCGACGTCCGCGTCGCCGAACGCGACGACCAGCCGCGTCAGGTTGCTCGCGACGCCCTCCGCGGAGACGAAGCCCGGCTCGCGCACGTGCGGGCGCAGCCGCTCGTACTGCGGCGCCGCCGCCTCCCGGCCGTCGCGGTGCAGCGCGATCAGCACCCGGGTGACCAGCACGACCGGCACGTCGTCGGCCCGCGCCAGCCGGCTCGGCCCGTCCCCGTGCCAGGGCGACGTGCTCCCGGTGACCAGGGCGTGCTCCAGGAGGAAGGCATCCGACAGGCCGGCCGTCGAGGCGTCCTGGGCCAGCTCCCGGCTGCCGACCTCGCGGGCCTCCTCGTTGAGGACCAGCGCGTCGGCGAACCGGCCGTACAGGGCCTCGACCGAGGCCCGCAGCCGCAGGTCGTGCCAGCGGACCAGGGGCAGCCGGGTGCGCTGCGCCAGCGCCGTGACCCGGGCCAGCTCGTCGTGCACGGTCGGCAGGTCCCCCGTCCCGAGCGCGGCGTCGATCCGCCACTTGGCGCCCCACAGCTCGGCGAGCGGCTGGCCGGTCGCGGCGGCGTGCTCGATCGCGAGCAGGCCCAGCCGCAGGCGTTCGCCCGGGGCGAGGGCGCCCGGGCCGGCCTTCACCCGGGCCCGGACCGCGTCGAGGACCGCCTCGGGGTCGCCCGTCGCCTCGGCCAGCGCGAGGGCCTCCTCCGCGTGCGCGGCCGCGGTCCCCAGCCGCCCGGCGTCGGCCAGCACGGACGCCGTCTGGGCCAGCAGCCGGGCGCGGACGGCGGGGTCGACGAGGGCCGGGGAGGCGAGGGCCCGCTCGCACAGCCGGACCACCGCGGGCGCGGAGCCGGGGGCCGCCACGTCGTGCACGGTGAGGGCGGCGGCGGCCAGCAGGTCGGGCCGCCCGCAGGCCGCGGCCGCGTCGGAGGCGGCGGTCGCGTGCTGCAGGCTCTCCCCGAACCGGCCGGCCCGGTACTCGGCGGTGGCCAGCTCGAGCAGCAGTCCGGCGCGCTCGCCGGCGTCCGGTCCGGCGCGGTTGGCGGCCGCCAGCGCCGTCCCGAGGAACCGGGCGGCCTCGTCGAAGGCCAGCGACCGGGTCGCGGCGGCCGCCGCCCGGCGCGCCCACGACGACGCGCGGCGCAGCGTCCCCGGTTCCGAGGCGGCCCGCAGCCAGTGCCCGGCCACCACGCCGGCGCCGGTGTCGTCGTCCCCGCCGAGCCGCTCCAGCGCCTCGGCCGCGCGCCGGTGCAACTCCTCCCGGGTGCTCGGCGCCAGGTCGGCGTACACGGCGTCCCGGACGACGGCGTGCGCGAACCGCCGCCGGCCCGGTGCGTCCGGGACCGCGGTGAGCACGCCGGCCCGCACCGCGGCGTCCAGGCCGGCGGCCACCTCGCCGGGCGGCCGGGCGGTCACCGCGGCCAGCCGGGCGGCGTCGACCTCCTCGCCGAGGACGGCCGCCGTGTCGACCAGGTCCAGCACGGCCGGGGGCAGGCCGGTCAGCGTCGTCCGGACCAGGCGCCGCAGCTCGGTGCCGGGGTCGGCGCCGTCGGCGGTCCCGGGACCGGCCCGGGCCACCGCCCGCAGGTAGAGCGGGTTGCCGCCGCTGCGCCGGTGCGCGGCCCGGACCGTCTCGAGGCCGGCTCCCGGCAGCAGGGCCCGGACGTCGTCCTCCGTCAGCGGGGGCAGCGGCACCGGCCGGGTCCCCGGGCAGCGCAGCAGCTCCGGCAGCGCGCGGTCCAGCGGGCTCCCGTCCGGCGCGCCGGACGGCTCCCGGTAGGTGGCCACCACCAGCAGGTGCGAGCGGTGCAGCTCGGCGGCCAGGTGGCGCAGCAGCCGCAGCGACGTCTCGTCGGCCCAGTGCAGGTCCTCGAGGACGACGACCAGCCCGTGCGGCCCGGCCGCCTCCACCAGCGCCTCGGTGGCCGCCGCGACCAGCGCGAAGCGGGCGGCCTCGGGGTCGGCCGGCCGGTCGCCGCCGGTCAGCGCCCCGTCGACGGCGGCGCGGACGGCGGGGAGGGACCGCATGGCGCGCCGCCACGGCCACAGCGGCGGCGCCCCGGGGTCGTCCACGCAGCGCCCCCACGCGACGGCCGGCGCCCGCGCCGCGGCCACCTCGACGGTGCGCGTCTTGCCGATGCCCGCGGGGCCGGAGACGAGCAGCAGCCCGCCCGCGCCGGCGGCGGCCGCGGCGACGCCCGCCGTCAGCTCGGTGAGCTCGGCGTCGCGTCCGACGAAGCCGTCGGCGGCCGGGGGCGCCGTCCGCACGGCGCGGAGTATCCACGCCGGTGCGCGCCCTGCGTACCGCCTCTCCGTACCGCGGTCCCGTGTTCCCACGGATGTCCCCGCCGCGCCGCCCCCGGATCGTGCTCCGTGCCGGGACCGGAGCCGCCGGTCCCCGAGCGGCAGGAGGATCCCGTGTTCGCCACCGTCCACACCACCCCACACACCGCCGACGCCGTCCGTGCCGTGCTGCCCGGCGACGCCGAGCCCGCCGGGGTGCTCGTCGTCGAGCTCCCCGGCGACACCGCCGTCGTCGCGCTGTGGCCCGACGGGGCGGCGGCGCCCGCCGGCGCCCGCACCTACCGCGTGATCGACCGGATCGACGGCCCGGCCGCGGGCCGGACCCCGCTGTTCGCGGAGGTGACCTGGCTCGACGTCCGCGGGGACCCGGCCGTGGCGCGCGCCGCCGAGCGTGGCGGGCGGGAGCGCATCGGCCCGGCGATCCGGGACGTCGACGGGCTGGTCGGCGTGCTCGTGCTCCGGTCCGACGACGACCGCATCGTCGTCGTCGGCACGGCCACCGGGCGCGAGACGCACGACGAGGTGCACGCCCGCTTGGCGCGCACCGAGCTGCTGCCCGGTGAGGACCCGGCCCTGCTGCCGGAGCCCGAGCGCACCGAGATCGGCCGCGTGCTGGTGGCGCGGGTGCCGGCGGAGGCGCGGTCGTGACGGCGCAGCTGGGCTCCCGCACCCCGGTCGCCGGGACCTGGACGGTCAGCGACAGCCGCACGCGGGTGACCTTCGCCGCCCGCGGTCTGGGTGGGCGGCTGGTGCACGGGTCGGTGTCCTGCTCCTCGGGCGAGGTGCGGCTCGACGAGGGGGGCCGTCCGGTGCGGGTCCGGGGCGAGGTCGACCTGGAGAGCCTGGCCACCGGCATCGCCCGCCGGGACGCGGACCTGCGCACGCCGCGGTTCCTCGACGTCGCGCGGCACCCGACGATGACGTGGTCCGCCGACCGGTTCCGCCCGTCCCCGGACGGCGCGTGGATCGCCGAGGGCGTGCTCTCGGTGCGGGGCACCACCGCGCCGCTGACCCTGGTCGGCCGCCCCGAGCCGGTCGAGGGCGGGTGGCTCCGGGTCCGCGCGGCCGGCACCCTCGACCGGACGACGGTCGGCATCCGGGTGCCCGCGCTGCTCGTGGGCCGCACGGTCCGCGTGGCGGTCGACGCCTGGCTGCGGGCGCCCTCCCCGTGACGTCCCGCGCCGGGGACCGGGCCGCGGAGGCGGTCCCCGGCGCTGGGACACTGGGGCCATGAGCGAGGACCAGCGCAGCATCGGCAAGCGGGCCAACGACCTGAACGCGACCATCCGCTACACGATGTGGTCGGTGTTCCGGCTGGCCCGCCCCCTGGGCGACGAGCAGCGGGCCGCGGCCGCCGACGAGGTGCAGGGCCTGCTCGACGAGCTGGCCGGCAAGGACGTCGTCGTCCGCGGGGTCTACGACGTCGCCGGGCTGCGGGCCGACGCCGACCTCATGGTCTGGTGGCACGCCTCGACGCCGGAGGCGCTGCAGGAGGCCTACACCCGGCTGCGCCGCACCTCGCTCGGCCGGCACCTGGAGCCGGTCTGGTCGCAGATGGCGCTGCACCGCCCCGCGGAGTTCAACCGCAGCCACATCCCGGCGTTCCTCGCCGACGAGGAGCCGCGCCGCTACGTCTGCGTCTACCCGTTCGTGCGGTCCTACGAGTGGTACCTGCTGCCGGACGAGGAGCGCCGGGCGATGCTCGCCGAGCACGGCCAGATGGCCCGCGGCTTCCCCGACGTCCGGGCCAACACCGTCGCCTCGTTCGCCCTCGGCGACTACGAGTGGATGCTGGCCTTCGAGGCCGACGAGCTGCACCGCATCGTCGACCTCATGCGCGAGCTGCGGGCCTCGACGGCGCGCCGCCACGTGCGCGAGGAGTTGCCGTTCTACACCGGCGTCCGCAAGCCGGTCGCCGAGCTCGTCGCCGACCTGCCGTGAGAACGGACCCCGTCCTGCCCACCCCTCGCAGGCTCGGGGCGGGGCCCGGGACGGGGCCGTCCGGTGGTCAGGCGTCCAGCGGCTGGAGCCGGATGCTCACGCTGTTGATGCAGTAGCGGTCGCCGGTCGGCGTCTGGGGGGCGTCCTCGAAGACGTGGCCCAGGTGGCTGTGGCAGGTGCCGCACAGCACCTCGGTGCGGACCATCCCGTGGCTGCGGTCCGCGCGGAGGACCACGTTGTCGGCGGACGACGGCTGGTAGAACGACGGCCAGCCGCAGTGCGAGTCGAACTTCGTCTCCGAGCGGAACAGCTCCGCCCCGCACGCCCGGCAGGTGTAGACGCCCTGCGTCTTGGTGTCGACGTACTCACCGGTCCAGGGCCGCTCCGTGCCGGCCTGGCGGAGGACGGCGAACTCCTCCGGCGACAGCTGCTCCCGCCACTCCTCGTCGCTCTTGGTGACCTTCGGCTGGTTCTCCGCGGACGTCGTCATGCGCTCCACGGTACGACTCCGAACCGGCCGGTCAGCGGCCCAACCCGGCCTCCCGCGCCCGCACGATCGCCTGTGCCCGGTCGGTGACCTGCAGCTTGGTCAGCACGTTCGACACGTTGTTCCGCACCGTCTTCGGCGACAGGTAGAGCGTGGCGGCGATCTGCGCGTTCGAGCGGCCCGCGGCGACCAGGTCGAGCACCTCCCGCTCGCGCGCGGTCAGCTGCGGGAACGCGGTCTCCGGCCCGGTCGGCCCGGCGGCGAAGAACTCGGCGATCCGGCGGGCCAGCGCGGCGCCGAACACCGCGCCCCCGCCGGCCACCGTGGTGATCGCCCGGACCACCTCCTCCTGGTCGGCGCCCTTGAGCAGGTAGCCGCGGGCGCCGGCGCGGACGGCGGCGAACACCGTGCCGTCGTCCTCGCTCATGGTCAGCACGACGACCCCGACCGACGGCGACTCGGCGGTGATCCGCCGGGTGGCCTCGATCCCGTCGAGCACCGGCATCTGCACGTCCATGACCACGACGTCGGGCTGCTCCTCGCGGGCCAGCTCCACCGCGGCGGCCCCGTCGGCGGCCGTGCCGACGACGGTCAGCCCCGGCACCGAGCCGAGCAGCAGGGCCAGCCCGTCCCGGTAGACCGGGTGGTCGTCCACCACCGCGATCCGCAGCGGTTCCTCAGGCTCGGACACCGGACCCTCCTCCGTCGGCGGGCAGGACCGCCCGCACCACCGTGCCACCCTCCGGCGGGCAGCTGACCGCGCTGCGGCCGCCCAGCTCCGCGGCCCGCTCGCGCAGCGACACCAGCCCCACACCGGCGGGCGCGGCCGGGTCGATGCCGACGCCGTCGTCGGCCACGTCGACCACCAGCGCACCGTCCGCGTCGCAGGACAGCGACACCCGCACCCGGCTCGCCGAGGCGTGCCTGGCGACGTTGGCCAGCGCCTCCGAGGCGATCCGGTACGCGGCCACCTCGACCGCGGCCGGCAGCTCGGCCAGGTCGCCGGCGTCCACCGTGACCTCGACCCGCGGCGCCAGCAGCCGCTCGGCCTGCTGGCGCACCGCACCGGCCAGGCCGAGGTCGTCGAGGGCCGGCGGGCGCAGGTCGTGCACCAGCCGGCGGACGTCGGCCAGTGCTGCGGAGACGTCGTCGCGGGCCTGCCGGAGCAGGCGGTCGGCGTCCTCGGGGCGGGCCGCGGCGAGGTTGCGCGCGGTGTCGATGCGGAGCACGACGGCGCCCAGCGAGGGGCCCAGCCCGTCGTGCAGGTCCCGCCGCAGCCGCCGGCGCTCCTCCTCGCGGGCGGCGACCAGCTGCTCGCGGCTGTGCTGGAGCTCGGCGGCCAGGGAGCTGGCGCGGGCGGCCGCGGCGGCCTGCCGGACGACGTCGGCGAGCAGGCCCTCGTCGCGGGTGACCAGGTGGGCGCGGACGCCGTTGCGCGGGAGCAGCAGCCGGCCGACCTCCTCGCCGCGGTAGGCGATCGGCAGCGACTGCACCGCGACCGGTCGCGGGCCGTGCTCGGCGAGCAGCTGCCGGCCGCCGGGCTGGTCGACCTCCACGCCGACGTAGGGCGAGCGGAAGGCCTCCGCGATGCCGGCGGCGACCGCCATGAGCTGCTCGTCGGGGCCGTCGGAGCGCTCCAGCCGCTCGGCGAGGCCGGACACCACGCGGTAGGGGTCCTCCCGCTCGCCGAGCACCCACCGGCGGACCAGCCGCCAGGCCTGCGCCCGTAGCGGCACGTACAGCCCGGTGACCACCAGGAGGGCCAGCAGGGTGGCGTCGCGGTCACCCAGCCGGTCACCGAGCAGCGCCCCGGCCGCGGCGATCACCGCGAGGTCGAGGAGGACCACGGCGACCGCGAGCCCGCCGTAGACCAGCGTGCCGCCGAGCAGCCGGTCGATGTCGACCGCCTGCGGGCGCAGGACGCCGACGGCGACGGCCGCTCCGGTGAGGGTCACCGCCAGGGAGAGCGTGAACGAGCTGATGTCGCCGGGGGCCAGCAGCGTGCCGACCATGACCAGCGCGTCGGTGACGGCGGCCCACAGCAGCCAGCGCATCCGCCGGCGGTCCTCGCCGGTGTCGCGCCGGTACCGGCTGACGACGACGGCGACCGGCACGAGCACCCCGAGGACGGCGGCCGGGAAGGCGAACCGCAGCAGCGGCAGGACCACCGCCTCGGGCAGCGGCAGGCTGGTCGGGTCCAGGTCCAGGGAGCGGTAGATCTCCCGCGTCTGCGAACCCGCCCGCGCGTCGGCGATCTCCGAGGGCACGATCATCAGCAGCGTCGGCAGCAGCGCCGTGGACGCCAGGCTCAGCAGCGCCGCCGGACGCCACCGCCCGGCCGGCAGCCGCCCGTCGGGGTAGAGCAGGAGCAGCAGGGGCAGCCCGAGCAGCAGCCAGGCGCCGAACCGCTGGACCAGCCAGAAGGCCAGGGACCCGCCCGGCAGCGGCGGGTCGTACTGCAGCGCGAAGGTCAGGTACGACTGCGCGAGGCCGTCGACCGCCCACAGCACCGCGGTGCCGCCCACCACCCAGGAGACCGCGTTGCGCGGGGCCCGGTGCAGGAGCAGGGCGGCGGGGATCGCCAGCGTCGCCCCCGGCAGCCCGAACACCCAGCCGGGCGTGGCGCCCGCGGCCTCCCGGGCGGCGGCCGGCGTCACCACGTCGAGGACGGCGGCGCCGAGGGCGGCGGCGACGGTGACGACGACCGACGCCCAGGCCACGAACCGGACCCATCCGGGCACGTCGCCCGCCCGAGGCAGCACCGGGAACGGCGCGGGAGGGGCCTCCGGCGCCGTCGGAACCCGCCCGGCCACCGGGACACCTGCCTGCACGCGCAGGATCTTCGCCTGCCGCCGTCCCGGTCGTCACGAGGCAGGTGTCCCGTGTCGCCCGGGACGGGATCGAGGACGGGATCGAGGGCGGTCCGCCCTGGGCGCCCGGGACGCCGCCCCGAGACGGTTCTCCCAGGCGGTGCACCGGGCACCGCGACCACGACCAGGGAGACGAGATGTCCCTCAGCACCACCCCCGCTCCGGCCCGCACCGACGCCGCGCCGGCGGGCCCCAGCACCACGCCCGCCCGCCCGCCCGCGACCACGCGGTCGGTCCGCCGCGCCGGCGTGGCCGTGGCCGTCGGCTCGTCGGCCTGGGCGGCCGGCATCCTGGCCTTCGGCCTCAACCCCGCTCCGGGCTGGGAGGGCACGGCCTACAACGTGTCCTCGCTGCTGTTCCAGCTCGGCCTGGTCGCCCTCGTCAGCGCGCAGCTGCGCACCGGGGCGACCGGCACCGGCCGGCTGGCCCGCTTCTTCCTGCACGCGGAGCACGTGCTCCTCGGCCTGGCCATCGTCTCCACGTTGACGTGGATCATCGCCCCCCAGTCCGGCGAGGAGGCCTGGTTCCTGGCGCTGGACGCCTTCTGGCCGCTGTCGATGATCGGCATGTTCGCCATCGGCATCCGCATCGCGATCGCCGGCCGGTGGACCGGTGCCGCGCGCTGGTGGCCCCTGGGCGCCGAGAGCTGGGCGCCGGTCAACATCCCGATCGCCCAGGCGCTGCCGGCCCTCTCGCCGTACGCCGCCGCCGGCCACCTGCTGGTCGGGTACGCCGCGCTCGGCGTCCTGCTGGCCCTGCGGCCGGAGCTGACCGGGGCCCGCGACTGAACGAGGACCCCCTTCCAGCACCTCACCAGGCGCCCTGCCACCCCGTGACCCGGGTGGCGGGGCGCCGTCGCGTCCGGCGGAGACTGGATCGGTGAGTTCGCCCGACACGCCGCTGCCCGACGTCTGGTTCACCCGCGACCTGCCGGTCCTGCGGGCCATCGCCCGCCTGGTCGACGAGCCCAAGCACGGGGGCGCGCCCTATCTGCTCGGCTCGGTCGTGCCGGCCAGCGGTCTGCCCAAGGCGGAGGTGATCGCGGCGGCGAAGGCGCTGGTGTCGGCCGGGTACGCCGAGGCGTTGACCAACCACGCCGGGGACATCGTCCGGATCACCGGCATCTCCCCGGAGGCCCGCCGGCTGGCCGGGCTCTGGCCGACGCCGCAGGGGGAGTGGGAGCGGCTCCTGGAGCAGCTGACGGCCCGTGCGGAGCACGCGCCGACCGACGTCGAGCGGGCCCGCTGGCGGGCCTTCGCCGACGCGGCCACCGCCGTGGGGGCCGACGACGGGGCGCTGCTCATGTCGGCGCTGATCGGGGGGTACGTGCCGCGGGCGCGGTAGCTCGTCCCCGTGAAACGACAGCGCCCCCGCCCGGAGGACCGGGCGGGGGCGCTGTGTGCCGACCGGGTGGTCAGCGGCTGATCAGGAGATCAGAGCGGGTTGACGTTCGCAGCCTGCGGGCCCTTCTGGCCCTGCTCGATGTCGAACGAGATCCGCTGGCCTTCGTCGAGCGAGCGATACCCGCTGGTCTGGATGGCCGAGTAGTGGACGAACACGTCCGGTCCGCCGCCATCAGGGGTGGCGAAGCCGAACCCCTTCTCCGCGTTGAACCACTTGACAGTTCCTTCGGGCATTGCTCGCTCCTAGCTGAGGTGGTGCATCGGGGTCCTGCCATAGCGCAGGGCCTTCCCGACGGGATGACCATAGTCGTCCGACCGCCCCTGCGGGGTGCCGGGGGCCACTCGATCGTCGGCGCGGCGCGAATCGGTTTCTTGCGGCGATCGTGCGGTTGTCTCGTCGGTGACCTGCGGCTGGGCCCGGAGAGTCCTCTGTGCCGGGACGGACCCGGCACACCGAGGAACGGATTCCCGACATGACCGCCGCCCTGCTGCCCGCCGCCCCCTTCGCGCTGTGCGACTTCGACGACCTCGCCGACGCCGACCTCGAGGCCGACCTGTCCGAGCGCCTCGAGGAGGCCGGCTGGGTGCTGCTGCGTTCCGACGGCGGCGGTGCCGACGGCGACGACATCGGGCGGCTCATCGACCGTCCGGGTGCGCGGTCCGGCCGGGCCGACGCCGTTGCGCTGGCGTGGTCGATCCGGCGCGGACGGGGAGCCGCGCTGGCCGTCCACGACCTCGGGCTGCGGGCCGCGCTGCTCGTCGACTGAGCACGGTCCGCAGGCGCGGGTCCGCCGACCAGACTCACAGTCAGAGCAGCCGGCCGGGCTCCTCCGGGAACGCGCGACCGGAGATCGGCGCGGCGTAGTCGCCGCCCGGGATGGGGGACGGGGTCCAGGACGGGCCCGCGGGCAGCGCCAGGGGCTCCGACCGCCACGAGGGGACGCCGATCGGCGGCAGTTCCTCCCAGTGGTGGTCGGCCAGGCGGGTCCGTTCCTGCCGCCAGGCCTGGACCGCGCGGCGCCAGCGGCGTCCGCCGACGTCCAGCCCGACCAGGACGGCCACGCCGACGGCCACCGTCAGGCAGGCGTTGGTCACCGCGGTGGCGACGTCCAGGGGCGTCAGCCGGGGCCACCCGATCGACTCGAGCTGCGCGCCGACGATCTCGACGACGACGTAGAGCACGCCGTACACCGAGAACGAGACCCGCACCGTGCACCTCCGTCGCTGACCGGTCCTCCCTCCAACGGCAGGTCCGGAGGGCGGCCGTCGTCCGCGGGGTGTCCGGTCACCCGTCCGGGTGAGCGGTCAGGGCGCCAGCACCTCGTTCCAGGGCCGCACCGTCCAGCCGGCGACCACGCCGTTCTGCACGAACGGGTCACCGGCGATGAACTCCTCGGCGGCCTCGCGGCTGGTGAACACACCCATCGCATCGCCGTTCATCGGCTCGTCGAAGGTGCCGACCATCAGCAGGACGCCGCGGTCGCGGAACTCGTGCAGCCGGGCGACGTGCGCCGGGCCGTGCTGCTGCGCCAACGGCAGGAAGTCCTCGACCGCGCGGTAGGTCATCACGTACTTCATGACCCGGCATCCTGGCGGCAGCACGGCCCCCGTGGTGCCGTGCGGGCGCGGCGATCTTGGCCCCTCCTTGGGGTGGCCTTAACCCGCGGCGGGCCACGCTGTGGCCGTGACCGGAGCTCGCGTGGCGTGGGTCGCCACCGCGGCGGCGGCGCTGGCGCTCGGCGGGGTGGCGGTCCGGCTGGTGGCCGCCTCCGCGCTCCCGGTCACCACGCTGGTCCTGCTCGGCCTGCTCGGCGGGGGCATCTGGACCGGCCTGCACTGCGTCGCCACGGTCGCCCGGAGCGACCCCGACCAGGACGAGAGCAGCCACTGCGCGTGGCTGCGCTGCCTCCACACGGGAGCACCCGGCAGCCTCGGCTGACCGCCCCCAAGGGCTACTTCTCCCGGCCGGCGTTCCAGAGAGCGAGTCCGATCGCCAGGATCAGGGCGGCGAGGATCGCGACGATCACCAGGTCCTGCGTTGTCAGGTTCATGTGTGGCCCGGCCCCTCTCTGAGCTGGAACCCCCCGCCGACGCGTCGCAACCTCGCGCAGCCACCTGGCAACCGCCTGGCCCGAACCTGGCAAGAACCTCGGAGCCCGCGCAGCCCCGGAGCCCGGGAGAAGCCGACCCAGCCGATCCACAGGCGCGCGATGAGGGCGGGCACCAGCAACGCTCGCCGCGCTCGCCGCACCACGGGTGGTCCTGCACGATCTCGGGGTGATCGAGGAGGGCAGCGTCGTCAACGCGCTCTTCGTGTTCGTGCCCGTCGACCCGGGCACCCGGGAGGCGGTCCTGCGCACGAGCGTCGTCCTCTCCAGCCTGGTCACCGGCACCCTCGGGGGCGTGCTGACCGGAGCCGTCGCGGTGGTGCTGTGCCGTGTCCTCCCGTCCGCGACGGGGCGAGGGGGGACCGGATCCGCGTACCCGACGGGGTCCCGACGATGAGCACCACGGATCGGACCGGCGGTCCGGAGGTGGGCGACGCCCTCCGGACCCGCGCGGCGCGTGCGGTCGCCGTCCACGCCCCGCGGTACCGCGGTGCCGACCTGCAGGAGCTCGGCGGCGGGCTGGACCACCGCGCGTTCCTGGCGCGGGACCTGGTCGTCCGCGTCGCCGACCCCGACGGGGCCGCTGAGGTGGCCCGCGAGGCCGCGTTGCTGAGGCTGGTCGCCGGGCACGTGTCCATCGCCGTACCCGCGCCCCTGTTCGCCGATCCGGACGAGGGGGTGATCGCCTACCCGCTCCTGCCCGGCCGGCCCCTGCTCGGACGGACACCACCCGAGGGCGCCGCGGCGCGCCTCGGAACGGTCCTCCGCGAGCTGCACGCCATCGACCCGGCCGACGTCGGCAACCGCGCCGCGGTCGACCCCGCCGAGCCGGCGGCGTGGCTGGAGGACCTCGGCGGAGCCGCGCCGCTGCTGCGGATCCTGCACGCCTCCCAGCCCCGCCCGGCACGTGCTCTGGTGCTCGCTCACGCCGACCTCGGAGCGGAGCACGTCCTCGAGCTCGGCGGTCGGCTGACCGGGATCATCGACTGGGCCGACGCCGCGGTCACCGACCCCGCGCTGGACCTCGCCCGGCCGTACCGCGACTTCGGCCCCGCGTTCCTCGACGACGTGCTGCGCGCGTACGGCCACGAGACCCCGGCGTTTCGCGACCGGATCACGTTCTTCGCCCGCTGCGCCGCTCTCGAAGACCTCGCCTACGGACGCGAGAGCGGCCGCGAGGAGTACCTCCGCGCCGCCCGGCGCAGCCTGACGTGGCTGTTCCCCGGCACCGGGGGGCCGCCGGCGTGATGCGTCGTATCGGGGAGCCGTGCGGACCGGCGGCAGCCGGCGACGTTCCTCAGCGGGCCATCGCCACGCGTCCCGCGTGCTGTCGGTCCGACAGGACGTTCCGCAACCGCCGTGCGCGATCGAGCATCAGCTCCCAGGCGCCGGGCACGGCCCAGAACGTCCAGGCGACGTAGACCGCCTGGAGCGGCAACCTCAGCCAGGGGTGCGAGGCACCGGGCAGGCCCTCGATGCGGACACCGGCCACCGCGACGTAGACGTTCGCGGGGAACACGGCGAGCAGGTAGGCGGCAAGGGCGAGGGCGATCTCCCGGCGGCGGCGGGTGGGGGCCGCGAGGCCGGCTCCCAGGAGCATCTCCAGCAGCCCGGTGCCCAGGATGACCCGTTCCCGGGCGGGCACGAACTCGGGGAGATGCTGGACGAAGGGCTGCGGATCGGCCAGGTGGCTGGCGCCCGCGGCCGCCATGGCCGTCGCCATGGCCGCCCGCGCGGCGTCCGGCGAGGACCGGCGGCCCCGGCGGGAGGGGACCAGCCGAGCGAGGACGTACGTTCCGGCGAGGAAGGCCAACACCATCACGGGGCACCCCCACGGTGTGTCCGGAGGTTCAACGAGGACGGGCAGGCGGGACGACGGTGCCCAGCAGCCGGGCGGTCGCGTCGGCCCACGACACAGGGAGGGACGCTCCCGGAGCGGTCCACGTGGTGAACAACGTGGCGCCCATGTGCGGGCGGAGCTTGGCCATGACCGCCCGGTGCGGCATCTCCCTGACGAACGCCGCCAGCGACTGCTCATCGGACCACGCCGACAGGGTCCAGAACGTCTTGGCCAGTGGTTGCGCGCGCAGGCTGTAGCCCACGAGCCCGTCCGTCCGCTCGAGCTGCCGGACGACGGACACGGTCAGCCCCATGAACCAGGGGACTCTCGCGATGGACCGGAGCGGCAGCCGGCTGGCCATCACGAGGTAGCTCGCCCGTTCTGCGGGCGTGGTCACGGTGCGCCAGGGGATCGTGGGCATGTCATGCCTCCGTGCGGCGGGCTCGCAGTGGTGGAGTGCTGCGCAGTGGCCGGGCCAGGCGTTCGTAACGCGGTCGGAGCGCGAGCCGGTAGACCACGCGGACCAGCCAGGGCTGGGCGGCGAGGGTCTCCGCTCGCTCCTGCTCGGTCGCGTGGTCGAGAACCCACGGGCCGGCGAAGACGATCGCCCGCGTGCCGACGACCTTCCAGGCCGCCTTGCCCAGGTCGGCGAACTCGTCCGAGGTGAATGCCTGCCGATACCGGGAGAACGCGACCTCCTCCTCGTGGGGGAGGTGGGTCGCGAGGATGGCCTCCAGTGCCTGCGTGGCTCGCACGTCCTCATCCCGCTCGCGCTCCCACCTGCCTCCGCCGGCAGCTGACGGAAGGCGCTCGAGGCTCTGGCGGGCCACCTCGAGGCGGTCGGCGAGGACGCGGTGCTCTCCCTCGAGTTCCGCGTCGGCCTCGGCGAAGGAGGGATCCCGCTCGAGCAGAGCGGGATAGATGACGGCCTCCTCCGCGGTGTGGTGGTCGTGGATCGCGCCCTCGTAGCCGGCGTACCACGAGCCCAGCGCCGACAGCCGGTCCGCGTCGTCCGGCTGCGCCGCGGAGACCAGCGCGGTGAGGCGACCGGCGTCGATGCGCATCGCCCGGTGTTCCAGGTAGCTGGGTCGGAGATCGGGTTCGAGTCCGGTGGTCACGGCGGCCCCCCTGAGAAGTGGCTCGACGGGCCGACGCTAGGGGGCTCCGCAGACGCAGGTACCGGCGAAAATGCCGGGATCCGGCGCCGTCAGTCGAACGACTGGGCAGCCAGTTCGGACCGGGAACTGATCCCCAGCTTCGCGAACACGTTGCGCAGGTGGAAGTCGACGGTCCTGGGGCTGAGGAACAACTGCGCGGCGACGGTTCGGGTCGGCAGGCCGCTGGCCACGAACCGCGCGACCTGGAGTTCCTGAGAGGTCAGCCGGAGCAGCGCCGAGGGATCGCCCCGCCGGGCGGTCGTCTCGCCGCACGCGCGCAGCTCCAGGCGCGCCCGCTGAGCCCAGTCCGTCGCCGTGAGGCTCTGGAACTGATCCATGGCGGCGCCCAGGTACGGGCGGGCAGCGACGCGCTTGCGGGCCCGGCGCAGCGCCTCCCCGTAGGCCAGGAGTGTGCGACCGCGTGCGAACGGCCTACGCGCCGAGTCGTGGTGCCGAAGCGCCTCGGTGAAGTGCTCCCATGCCGCCGGGCCGTCCGCGGCCACGCCCCGGCAGTGCGCCGCTGAGGCCAGTGCCCACGGAGCCCCGGTGGCCTCGGCGAGGTCCTCCATCCGCGTCGACCAGAGATGGGCCGCGGTCAGGTCCCCGGCGAGGACTGCCGCCTCGACCCGGTCGACGGTCGCCATGGCCGTGACCACGGGGTGGGCGAGCCCCTCCAGATCGACGAGGGCGGAGGCCGGCCGGGGTGAGAGCAGCCTGCGGGTCGAGCGACCCCAGCGCACGATCTCCAACGACGGTGCTCGGAAGACCCCGAGCTCGTGGCCGTCGGCCAGCGACTCCAGTTCCGTCCCGTGGGTGTCGGCGTCCTCGTCGTCGCCTCGCAGGGACGACACGAGGCTCAGCCAGGCCAGCGGTAGAGCCGACAGCTCCTCGTGGCCTGCCCCGCGAGCCAGCCGCACGGTCTCGGCGGCGCCGGCGGCGGCTGCGGTCCAGTGGCCCGCGAGGAACTCCGCGTGCGCGAGCCGGGGTAGCGCGAAGAGGAGCTCCGCCACAGCGCCGTTCGCGCGCGCCCGCGCGACCGCCCCTCTGCTCAACCGCAGGGCGGCGTCGTCGTCACCGACATAGAGGGCGTGCTGGGCAGCGGCCGCCATGAGCTGCCCGTCGCCGAGCCGCTCGGCGGACCGGATGCTCTCGGCGATCAGTCTGACGCCGGCGCGCGTGTTGCCCTCGAGCAGGTGCAGGAAGCCGGACAGCAGGTCCTGGGCCGGGCCGTCTCGCGCCTCCTCGAGCGGACCGAGGGTCGACATGACCGTCCGGATCTCGATCCCCGAGTCGCGGTCGCGTGACAGCCAGGCCGATTCGGCCGCGGCCGTCAGCAGTTCCCGGGCTCGGCGGCCGTCGGCCCCTCCCACCTGCCCGGCGGCCTCGATGTGGATGCGTCGAGCCGCCGCAGGGGAGCCGACGCTGTACTGCAACCAGCCGCGCAGGCGGCCGATGTCGGCCCGGAGGAGTGGATCGGACCCCCATCTCCTCGCCGACTCCAACAGCTCGGCAGCGTGGCCGAGCTGACCGGCCATCCACGCGTTCTCGGCGGCCGCGACGAGTCGTCGGCAGCGGGCGCCCCCGTCCGCGCTGAGTTCGGCGGCGCGCGCGAGGGCGGTACCGGCTGCCCCGAAGCCTCCCCGTCCGGCCGCACGCGCCGCGACGAGCTCCAGCTCACGCACGACGTTCTCGTCGGGCTCCCACGCGGCGGCGGCGGCATGCCAAGCGCGCCGGTCGGCGTCGCCGACGTCCCGGTAGGCCCGACTCAGGGCGAGGTGTGCACCACGGCGTTCCGACGTCGTGGCGGACTGGTAGACGGCCGATCGGACGAGAGGGTGCGGGAACCGGAGTTCGTCTTCCCGGACCGCGACCAGTCCGTCGCGCTCGGCCGCGTCGAGCGCGGTTGCCGGCAGCCCCGAGGACCGGGCGGCCGCGAGGATCGGGCCCAGCCGCCCCGTGTCCTCGGCCGCGGCCACGACGAGGAGTGCACGGGCGTCGTCGGGCAGCCGCCGCACCCGCTCGCTGAAGAGCCGCTCCACGTTGAGCGGCAGAGGGAGCGGGCTCGGCAGGGGCGTCTCCCCGGCCAGCTGCTGCACGGTGAGGACGGAGGGCAGCTCGATCAGGGCCAGCGGGTTCCCCGCGGTCCACTCGACGAGGCGTCGGGCGACGCCGTGGTGGACGGGTCGACCGGTCCGCTCACCCAGCAGTGCGACGGCTGCGTCCACGTCCAGGCCCTCGAGCCGGAGCTCGGGCAGATCGGCGGTCGGGAACGAGTGGCGGTCCGGGTCGCGGGCAGCGAAGACGAACCCGATGCGCTCGGCACCCAGTCGGCGGGCGACGAACAGCAGGGTCGCCGCCGACGCGTGATCCAACCAGTGGGCGTCGTCGACCAGGCAGATGACGGGTTGCTCCTCGGCGGCGGTCGCCAGCAGGCCGAGCACGGCCACGGCGATGAGGAACCGGTCGACGACGGGCCCCTCCAGGGAGTCCTCCATCCCCAGTGCCGACCGCAGGACCGCGCGTTGGTGCCGGGGCAGGTGGTCGGCGTGTCCGAGCACGGGGAGGAGCAACTGGTGCAGGGCGGCGAACGCCAGCTCGGTCTCGGACTCCACACCGCGCGCCCTGAGGACGGACAGATCGGACGAGCCCTGCACGGCGTGCTCGAGGAGCGTCGACTTCCCGATCCCCGGAGGTCCCCGCACGACGAGCAGTGCACTCCGACCGGCCCGGGCACCCTCGATGACCGCCGCGATCGCCGCCTCCTCGGCGAGCCGGCCGTGGATCTCCAGACGCCCGGCGTCGGTGGTGTCCACCCGTGCGAGCGTGGCACTGCAGCCCACGCACCGGTACGGCCTTCGGCCCCCGCTTCCTCAGCCGTTCGGTGGGACCTGGCGGGCAGGTGTGCGTGTCACCCCCGCTCGGCGACGGCGGCGAGCCGGGCCAGCGAGGCCGCCAGCTTGTCGGCCGTGGTCGCCCGGGCACGGGACATGCGCTTCTCGTCGGTCAACCGGGTCCAGTCGTAGGTGTGGGTGACGCGCGTCCGCGACGAGTCGATCGGCTCGAGCTGCCACCGCCAGAGGTGCCCGGGCGGCTCCTGACCCGGCTCTGCGGGTCTCCACGCGATGCGCCGGCCCTCGTCGAACTCGACCACGTGGTTCTCCCGGACGCTGCCCCCCGTGAGGGTCATGGTGAAGACCGCACCGACGGCCCGGACCCGCTGCCCGTCGGCAGCCTCGGCCAGGTTCTCGTTGCCGTCCCAGCGCGGCTGTTGAGCCGGGTCGGCGATGAGCTCGAAGATGCGCCCCGCGCCGGCCGCGATCTCCCGGCTTGCGGTGGCGATGCGCGGAACGTCCTCGTCGCTGGTCATGCCGACATCGAAACACCGGGGGACGGCACCCCACAGCGCGATGCCCTCCGCCCCCACCTCCGCGGCTGAGGCCGGTCCCCGCGAGTCGTCGGGGCCGCGGCGATCAGTCCGCCACGGCAGAGGCGGTCTCGGCGGGCAGCTGCTCCTGCGAGGCCGCCCAGGAGGCGAGGAGCTTGAGCGCGTCGGCGGCCGGGGTGCCGGCCGCGGCGGTGTAGACGTTGAGGTGCAGACCCGGCGACGAGGCCAGCTCCATGCCCTCGAAGTCGAGGTCGAGCTGGCCGACGACAGGGTGGCGGAGCCGCTTCTGGCCGCTGCGGTGGAACGTCACGTCGTGCGAGGCCCATCGGCGGCGGAACAGCTCGGAGCGGGTGGAGAGCTCGCCGACCAGCTCGATGAGGGCCTTGTCGTGCGGGTTGCGGCCCGCCTCCAGGCGCAGCATCGCGGCGGCGTCGTTGGCGACCCGGTCGTAGTCGACGAAGAAATCCTGAGCCGCCTCGGCCTGCAGGTAGACGAACCGCGTCGTGTTGGCCGGACGGCGCGGATCGGCGAGCACGGGGGAGTACAGCGCGCGGGCCAGCTGGTTCATCGCCACGATGTCGTGCCGGCCGTTGCGCACCCACGCCGGCGCGTCGGTCATCGCGTCCAGCAGCTGCTGGATCTGCGGCTGGACGGCGGACTGGGCGGGGCGCCTGCGGGAGGTGCCGCGGGCGCCGCTCTCCCGGGCGAGGGCGTACAGGTGGGTGCGCTCGGCCTCGTCGAGACGGAGGGCGTCGGCCAGGGCGCCGAGCACGCTCTCCGACGCGCCGGCGAGGCCGCCCCGCTCCATGCGGACGTAGTAGTCGACCGAGACGCCGGCGAGCATCGCCACCTCCTCGCGGCGCAGTCCCTTCACCCGGCGGTTGCCGCCGTAGACCGGCAGCCCGGCCTGCTCGGGGGTGATGCGCGCCCGTCGGGTGCTGAGGAAGTCGCGGATCTCCGCGCTCAGGTCGGTCCTGCTCACGCCCCCACGGTAGGCAGCTCATCCGGGCGCGAGGGAGGCACTGCGAGTACCCGGAACGACAGGCTCTCCCTGGCTGACGGCATCCGGGCTTCCCTGGACCGGAGACGGGACCGGGTGCCGCTCCCGCGGCGGATCCCGTCGACCACCGACCGCAACAGGAAGGCACGGGAACGTGCGAGCAACAGTCATGTACGGCGCCGTCGACGTCCGGGTGGAGAACCTGGCCGACGCGACGCTGCAGTCCCCGACCGACGCGGTGGTCCGCGTGGTCCGCACCTGCGTCTGTGGCAGCGACCTGCACCCCTACCACTCCATGCCGGCCTCGCCCGAGGGCACGACGATGGGCCACGAGTTCATCGGCGTCGTCGAGGAGGTCGGTTCCGACGTCGTCACGGTCCGCCGCGGCGACTTCGTCATCGCGCCGTTCGCGTACTTCGACAACACCTGCGAGTTCTGCCGCGAGGGCCTGACCACGTCCTGCGTGCACGGCGGCTTCTTCCGGACGGCGCAGGCCGAGGCGGTCCGCGTCCCGCTGGCCGACGGCACCCTGGTCCCGGTGCCGGTGGGGGAGGACGCGGCGCTGCTGCCCTCGCTGCTGACGCTGTCCGACGTCCTCATCACCGGCCACCACGCGGCTGTGCGGGGACAGGTCCGCCCGGGGTCGTCGGTGACGGTCATCGGGGACGGCGCGGTCGGCCTCCTCGCGGTGCTGTCGGCCAAGCGGCTGGGCGCCGAGCAGATCGTCCTCATGGGCCGCCACCGGGTCCGTACCGACCTGGGCCGGGAGTTCGGCGCCACCGACGTCGTCGCCGAGCGCGGAGACGAGGGCATCGCGAAGGTGCTCGAGCTGACCGGGGGGCTGGGCACCTCCGCCGTCCTGGAGTGCGTCGGCCACCGCTCGGCGTACGAGATGGCCCTCGGCGCGGTCCGCGCCGGCGGCGTGATCAGCCGGGTGGGCGTGCCGCAGTACGACGAGGCGCCGGCCGGCTTCAGTCTGTTCGGCCGCAACCTCACGCTCACCGGCGGGCCCGGCGCCCAGCGCTCCTACATCGAGGAGTTGCTGCCCGAGGTGCTCGACGGCCGCATCGAGCCCGGCCGCGTCTTCGACCGGACGGTCGGTCTGGACGACACCCCCGAGGGCTACCGGGCCATGGACGAGCGGACCGCGCTCAAGGTCCTCGTCCGCCCCTGACCGGAGACCGAGGAGCCCGGGCGCGGGCAGCCTCCACGACGAGAAGGAAGTACCGCCATGCAGCTCCGTCCACTCGGCCGCACCGGCGTGCAGGTCAGTCCCCTGTGCCTGGGGGCGATGATGTTCGGCCCGTGGGGCAACGACGACCGTGCCGACTCGGTCCGGATCATCCACCGCGCCCTCGACGCCGGGATCAACGTCGTGGACACCGCCGACGTGTACTCGGGCGGCGTCTCCGAGGAGATCGTCGGGGAGGCGCTGGAGGGCCGCCGCGACGACGTCGTCCTGGCCACCAAGTTCTTCATGCCGATGGGCGAGGACCCGAACTCCCGCGGAGCCTCCCGCCGGTGGATCATCCGCGAGGTCGAGGACTCGCTGCGGCGGCTGCGCACCGACCACATCGACCTGTACCAGGTGCACCGGCCGAGCCCGGACACCGACGTCGAGGAGACCCTCGGAGCGCTGACCGACCTGGTCCGGCAGGGGAAGATCCGCTACCTCGGGTCGTCCTCCTGCTCCGGCTCGCAGATCGTGGAGGCGCAGTGGGCGTCCCGGGAGCGACGGCTGGAGCGGTTCGTCACCGAGCAGCCGCCGTACTCGATCCTCGTCCGCGGCATCGAGGAGGACGTCCTGCCGACCGCGCAGCGGTACGGCATGGGCACGCTCACCTACAGCCCGCTCTCCGGCGGCTGGCTGTCGGGCCGGTGGCGGAAGGACGCGGCCCCGACGCCGGCGTCCAGCGCTCGACCCGGCGCCCGGTTCGACATGACCAGCCCCGCGAACCAACGCAAGCTGGACGTCGTCGAGGAACTCGCGCGGCTCGCCGAGCAGGCGGGCATGAGTCTCATCGAGATGTCGATCGCGTTCGTCCTGCGCCACCCGGGCGTCACGTCGGCGATCGTCGGCCCGCGGACGATGGCACAGCTCGAGTCCTACCTCCCGGCGGCCGGGATCGAGCTGTCGACGGAGGTCCTCGACCGCATCGACGAGCTCGTCGCCCCTGGCGTCACGGTGAACCCCGACGACAACAGCTACGGCGCCCATGAGCTCACGCCGGCAGCACGTCGGCGTTGACGGAGTGGGGCAGTGACGTTCGGGTGACGGCCGTGACCGCAGGATCAGCCTCTGCGGTGCGATCCGGAGATCCGGTCCTGGTGGAGGTGCGGGATGAACGGACCACAGGGCGGCGCGGCCTTCCTGGTCGGCGCGTGGTTCCTCCACGTCCGGGTCGGTGAGCCGCCGTCGGCGCTGGAGCGGGAGCTGATCAACATCCTGTTCGCCGACGCGGTCGCCGCCTTCGCCGCGGACGGCACCGCCAGCGTGTCGGTCTCGCCGGTCTACCCGGTACCCGATCAGGCGGTCTCGACCGAGCACCTGCTGGTCGGCACGGGCTTCGGCACCTGGACGTCCACGGGGGAACGGACCGCGGCGGTGACGTGCGGCGCGCTGATCCGGGATGCCGAGGGCAACTCCGTGGCCACCCTCGTCCTCACCGGTGCGGTCGAACACGACGCCGAGTCGGACACGTTCAGCGGGCCGTACACGATCGAGAGCCATCTCACGCGGGCGTGGTCCCGGAACCTGCCGTCTCTCGACGGGTCGGTGCAGGGATGGCGCGTGGGGTGAGGCCTCCGTCGACGCCGGTCGGGGCTCAACGCAGGCGGATCTCGGCGACGATCTGCGCGTGATCGGAGGCGATCCGATCGCGGCGGTCGTTGCTGAGCTGACTGTCGAACAGGTGGTCGTTGAAGTACCGCAGGTCCACCACATCCGCGATGCGTTGCGGATTGCGCTCGTAGAACTCCTGGGTCACGAGGATGTGGTCGAGATTGTCGTAGTGCCCGTTGAAGATGTGCGTGTAGCTGACATCGCGGCCGGTCCGGCGAACGGTGAGTTCGTAGGCGGAGTAGAGCAGCCGGTCCCAGTAGGCCTTCCGGTCGTCGGGATCGCGCGGCCAGAACCGTGAGGGCGAGTCGCCCATGATGATGTCCGTCGTGACCGCGCGGGCGCCGTCGTTGAGATCGCCGAGGACGATCGCGGGTTGCGCGTTCCCGGTGACCTCCTCGAGCACGAGGAAGCGCAGGGCCGCCGCTTCGGCGGCGCGACGGATCAGCGCCCGGGCCTTGCCCAGCGCCTCCTCGCGCGGGTCGTGTTCGGGCGCCTGCGGGTCGCGGATCGGGCGCTTGGACTTCAGGTGGACGACGAAGACCGTCGCCGTCGTGCCCTCCGCGGGGTCGAGGACCACGCGGGTGCGCAGGACCGGACGGCTGAACGTCCCGACCGGCAGGGCGAGACCGTCCACGGCCACGTCCATCCCGGCGGGGAAGTCGGTGATCGCCGTGACCGGCTCGGTGGGCAGCCGGCTGGCCAGGCCGAGCCGTGGACCGCTGGCCCCGTCGGCGCCCGGCGCCACGACGGTGCCGTCGGGGAACTGACCTGACCGGGAGCAGACGTCGCGCAGGGCCTCCTCGTGGAACACCTCCTGGAAGCCGACCACGTCTGCCCTCATGAGCGCCAACTGGCCCGCGATCCACGTCGCCTTCTTCTCGTACTCGGCGGCCGAGTACGGCGCCTCGTCGGGGTAGTAGCGCTCGCCGGGCCGGGCCAGGTTGAGCACGTTGAAGGTGCCGACCTTGACGTCCATCCCAAGCCACCCCCGATCACGGCGCGTCGGCATCCTCGGCCAGAGCGCGTCACCGCTCCGTCACCGAGCTCCGACCGGACTCTGCACGCGACCGTGGACCTGAAGCTCTACAGAAGCGAGTGTCGAGTCGCTGTCAATGTAGCTCTACACTCTTGTGTCCTGAGTATCTCTGATCGTAGTGTGTCGCCACGCATCCGCGTGACGCACAGCACACTGCAGAGGACCCTGACCATGCGCCGTGTCCCTCCACCCCTCGCGAGTGCCACGACGGGGCGACGCCGCCGATGACCACCCTCGTCGAGTACCTCGTCATCGGGCTGTCCCTCGGCGCGATCTACGGACTCATGGCCGTGCCGCTGAGCCTGGTCTTCAGCACGACCGGGACCATGGACCTGGCCATCGGCGGCTACGCGGTGGCCGGCGGGCTGACCGGCGCGACCGTCGGCGGGCTCGGGGGAGCACTGGCCGGGCTGGCTCTGGGGGCCGCCGCCGGCGGGCTCATGGGCGTGGTGTTCCTGGTCCTCCGCAGTCGCCCGTCGGGCGACCACATGGGGCCCGTGCTGGCCAGCGTGGGCCTCCTCTTCGCACTCGTCGCCCTCAGCCAGGCAGCGTTCGGTCTCGATCCCGTCTTCGTACCCTTCCTCGAGGGCGTCTGGGAGATCGGGCCCCTCCGGATCCGCCCGGTCAGCGTCCTCATCCTCGCGGTCGTCCTGCTCGTCGGGGGCCTGCTCGTCCTCGGCCTGCGGCGCACGCCCCTCGGGCGGTGGATGCGTGCCTGCGCATCGAGTCCGCGGGACGCGGAGCTGATGGGCATCCCCGTCCGCCTCGTCCAGCTGTCGGCCTTCGTCCTCTCCGGCCTGCTGGGGGCCCTCGGTGGGCTCCTCCTGGTGGCCAGCCGGGGCCTCGCCTACGACGCCGGTCTGCCGCTGGCGCTGTTGGGCCTCGGCGCGCTGATCATCTTCGGGATGCGGGGTCCGGTCACCGCGATCGTCGGTGGGCTGGTCCTGGGGGTCGTCGAGTCGCTCGGCGCGGGGTACCTGCCCGCGACGGTCGTGCCGATCGTCCCGCTCCTGTTCATCGTCGCCGTCCTGGCCAGCGGCCGGTTCGACGTGCGGGTGGGGGTGCAGCGGCCGTGACCCGATTCCGTACCCACCGTCCCGTGGCGGTGCTGGCCCTCGCGCTGGCGGTCGTCCTCGCCCTCACCTGGCAGAGCCGCCCGGACCTCGATCTGGTGCTCGTCGTCTGCACCACCGGTCTCGTCGCGGTCTCGCTCGGCCTCGTCTACGGGCAGGCGGGGATCCTCTCCGTGGCACAGGGCGCCTTCGCGGCCGTCGGCGCCTACGCGACGGCGATCGTGACCACGCAGTGGGAGCTGCCGCTGTGGCTCGGCCTGGTGGCCGCGCTGGTCGTCCCGGCGGTGCTCGCCTTCGTGCTCGCCCGGGTGATCGTCCGGCTGTCCACCATGGCCCTCGCCGTCGCGACGCTGCTGCTCGCCGAGGTGATCGGCCACGCGATCGCGGCCGGCGGTGAGCTGACCGGTGGCTTCATCGGTATCGCGGGCATCGACTCCTGGGAGTTCATGAGCGACCGGGCCGGCGCCGCCGTCACGGGCGCCGTCCTGCTCGTGCTGGCCGTCCTGGTCGTGTCGCACCTGGTGCACTCGCAGCAGGGCCGGGCGTTGCGCGTGGTGGCCACGGACACGACGCTCGCCCGGAGCCTCGGGATCGACGTCACCACCCGGCTGTCGGTGGTCTTCGCGCTGGGTGGCGCGATCGCCGGGTCTGCCGGCTGGCTCTACGCCTCCACGCGCAGCTTCCTCGCGCCGGACTCCTTCCCCGTCCTGCTGTCGCTCGAGGTGGTCATGATGGTGATCATCGGGGGCAAGCGCACGGTCCTCGGGCCGGTACTCGGCACCGCCGTCCTCGTGGTGGTCCTGGATCTGGTGCCCGCTTCGGAGCTGCGCGGCGTCTTCTACGGCGCGTTGCTCGTCGTCGCGCTGATGCTCTTCCCGAACGGAGTGCTCGGCTCGGACTGGCGGTCGGCCGGGCGGCGGCTCCGACGGTCGGGCGCGGCGGGGGACGATGCGCGACCGGCCGTCGTGCAGGAGCGGTCCGAGGCCGCGGCCGCGCGCACGGGGAGCCCGGCATGAGCATCGAGGTCCAGGGTGTCAGCGTCCGGTTCGGCGGGCTCCACGCGCTGACCGACGTCACGATGAGCGTCCCCGAGGGCCAGGTCACCGCGCTGATCGGGCCCAACGGCGCCGGGAAGAGCACCCTGGTCAACTGCATCACCGGGCACGTGCAGCCGACGACCGGGCGCATCACCGTCGACGGGACCGCGGAGGAGCGCGTGCCGGCGCACCGGCGGGCCGCGGGTGGGATCGCCCGGACGTTCCAGACGCCGCGGGTCGAGCTGGACCGCACCCTCGGGGGGAACGTGCTCGTCGGCGCCTGGTCCACCACGGGCTCCGGCCTGCTCGCCACCCTGCTCCGGACGCCGGCGATGCGCCGGCGGGAGGTGCAGGCCCGCGAGCGCACCGAGCAGGTCCTGCGACAGTTCGGGCTGGAGGACGCGCGGCACCGGCGGGCGGCCGACGTCCCGGTGTGGATGCTGCGGCTGCTCGAGGTGGGCCGTGCCGTCGCCATGGGGCCGCGGTACGTCCTGCTCGATGAGCCGGCCGCCGGGGTGGACGACGCCGCGCAGGAGCTCCTGGCGCGGACGGTCCGCTCGCTCGCCGACGACGGCATCGGGGTGCTGCTGATCGAGCACCACTTCGGCTTCGTCCGCGAGGTGAGCGACAGCGTCACCGTGCTCGCCCAGGGCCGGCTGCTCATGCAGGGGAGCGCCGCGGAGGTCGCCGCCGACCAGACGATCATCGACACCTACCTCGGGAAGGTCGGGGCACATGACTGAGGCCGCGCTGTCGTGCCGGGGGGTGTCGCCCCGGTACGGCTCGATCACCGTCGCCCGGGACGTCGACCTGGAGCTCGCCCCGGGGGAGGTGCTGGCGCTGCTCGGCCCGAACGGGGCGGGGAAGTCCAGCGTCGTCGAGTGCCTCGCCGGTCGGGTCGCCGGACGTGGGGAGGTCACGGTCGGCGGGCGTCGGGTCGACCGCCTCCCGGCGTTCCGGCGAGCCCGGGCAGGCCTCGCCCTGGTGCCGGAGAACCGGGGGCTGTTCCCGGATCTCTCCGTCGCCGACAACCTGCGGCTCGGCGGCATGCTGGACCGGTCGGGGGCGTCGTCGATCGATGCGGCGCTCGAGCTCTTCCCGGTGCTGCGGAACCGCTGGACGCAGCCGGCCGGCACGCTCAGCGGCGGGGAGCAGCAGATGCTGGCCATCGCCCGGGCGATCGTCGCCGCCCCCACGGTGCTGGTCCTGGACGAGCCCACGCAGGGCCTCGCGCCGCGCATCTACGACGTCATCGTGGCAGCCCTCGAGGTGCTCCGGGACCGTGGCCTGGCGGTCCTGCTCGTCGAGCAGAACGTCGGCTTCGCCGCCGAGATCGCCGACCGCTACTGCGTGATGTCGGCCGGCCGGATGGTCGACATCGGCCCGGGCAGCCGGCTGCGCGGCGACGCCGACGCGCTGTTCGAGCTCTTCATGGCCGGCTGACCGCCGCACCCACACCACCCGCGGCGCAGCAGCTCGCCGCGGGGCGATGCCGCACGCCTCCACTCCGGCCGCTGCCGGACGCGGGTGCGGCACCAGACCACGCCGGGACGCCGTCCCGGAGGGAGCACCACCGTCTACTGGAGGTACGGGATGTTCAGGGTCCGACGCTCGTCGGCACTGCTGGTTGCGGTGCCGGTCCTGCTCCTCAGCGCCTGCGGGGGAGGGGACGACGATGGCTCCGGCGGCGGCAGCGACGAGCCGATCAGGATCGGCATGGTCTCCTCGCTCACCGGTCCCGCCGCCGCGTTCGGCATCCCCATGCGCGACGCGGCGCAGGCTGTGTTCGACGACATCAACGCCGACGGCGGCGTCCTCGGCAGGGACGTCGAACTCGTGGTCTACGACGACGAGACGAACCCGACCCGGGCGGCCCAGGGCGCCACGGAGCTCGCGGATGAGGGCGTGGTCGCGATCATCGGTGCCGTCACCAGCAGCACGACTCTGGCGCTGGCCCCGGTCGCGGCGTCGCAGGAGATGCCGATCATGGCGATCGCCGCCGCGGTCGCGGTGACCGCCGACGACGCCGAGGGTCTCGACTGGACGTGGCGGATCACCAACAACGACGGCGAGACCATCCCCGCCCTCTTCGACCGGGTCGTCGCGGAGGGCCACCAGCGGATCGCGATCTTCACCCAGGACGACGCCTACGGCGAGTACGGCACCAACGTGCTGCAGGAACTGGCCGAGGAGGAGGGCGGCGGCGTCGAGATCGTCGAGATCGCCTCGGCCGCGATCGACGCGACGGACGTGACGCCGCAGGCGACCCGGCTGCGGGACGCCGATCCCGATGTCGTCATCCTGCAGCTGCAGTCGGTCGGCCTGGCCAGCAGCTTCCTGCGCGCGGCGGCCGACGTCGGACTCGAGACGACGATGTACGGCGGCATCGGGATGTCCCAGCAGGCACTCGTCGACGCCGCGGGGGCCGCGGCCGACGGGCTGATCACCGTCAACGTGCTGAACCCGAGCAGCCTCACCGCGGGCCAGGAGGAGCTCTACTCCCTCGTGGAGGCTGCCGGTGGCACGCCGACCTACGGGTTCGCCGACCTGGCGGGCGGGGACGCAGCGCGTGTGCTGGCCGCGGCGATCGAGCAGGCCGGCGAGTCCGACGGCCCGGCCATCAACGACGCGCTCACCGCGGGCATCGAGGTGGAGGGTGCCGCGCTGGCGCCTTACTCCTTCTCCGGCGACGACCACGACGGGATGCCCATGCCCGACGCGCTGACGTTCACGGTGGTGCGCGAGGGGGCCTTCGTCGCCGCCGACGCCTGACCGTTGCCCCGGCGCCCGGCTCTCGCCCCGGGCGCCGGGAGGATCGCAGAACTCTGTACAACCATGGCAACTCGAACGCCCGTACTGTAGAGTGAGGGCCTGGCCGACGCAGAGGAGTGCCACGTGTTGGACGAACTGACGCGGATCGTCGTGGCCGGCGCCGGCCTGGCAGCCGTCCGGGCGGCCGGGCAGTTGCGCCGCCGCGGGTACGCCGGGTCGCTCGTCGTCCTCGGGGCCGAGGCGCGGGCGCCCTACGACCGGCCGCCGCTGAGCAAGGCCGTGCTGGCCGGCCGGCGGGACGACACCGCCCTGCGCTTCGACCCGCGCGCGCTCGACGTGGACCTGCACCTGGGCGAGCAGGTCACCGGACTGGACCTCGGTCGCCGGGTCGTCCGGACGCTCCGCGGTGAGATCGGCTTCGACGGGCTCCTCGTCGCCACCGGCGCCGCCCCCGTGCGCCTGCCGGGGGACGGCGAGCAGCTGACCCTGCGCACCGCCGACGACGCGCTCGCGCTCCGCGACCGCCTCCGGCCCGGTGCCCGTGTGCTCGTCGTCGGCGCCAGCTGGATCGGCGCCGAGGTGGCCACGGCCGCGCTCGCCCGGGGCTGTGCGGTGACCTGCCTGGAGGCCGGGCCGGCGCCGCTGGCCGGTGCGCTGGGAGCCGACGTCGGCGCGTCCTTCCTGCCCTGGTGGTCGGGCGTCGACCTCCGGCTCGGCGTCTCCGTCGCCGCGGTCCAGGACGGTGGGGTGCTGCTGACCGACGGCAGCGCCGTCGCCGCCGACGTGGTGGTCACCGCGACCGGGGTGCGCCCGGACACCGGGTGGATGACCGGCAGCGGGCTCGACCTCGACCGCGGGGTGGCCGTCGACGAGCACCTGCGGGCGTCGTCCGGGGGCGTCGTCGTCCCCGGCGTCGTCGCGGCCGGCGACGTCGCCGCGCGCTGGTCGCCGAGAGCTCGGGCGCGGGTCCGCGTGGAGCACTGGGAGGACGCCGGGAGCGCGGGGACGACTGCCGCCGGCACGCTGCTGGGCGCGCCGGGCGACCCGCTGCCCGTGCACGACCCCGTGCCGTACTTCTGGAGCGACCAGTTCGGCGCCAAGCTGCAGTACGTCGGCGCGCACGGTGCCGCCGACCGGCCCGTCGAGGCTCCCGAGGACGGTCGCCCCGGGCGCACCGTCACGTGGCTGGACCCGGCCGGTGCGGTCACCGCCGTCCTGACCGTCGACCGCCCCCGGGACGCCGCGGCTGCCCGGTCGGTGGTCGCCGAGCGGCGCGAGCTCGCGACGCAGCCGACCTGACGATCGGAGAGAGGACCCCAGCGTGAGTGGACGAGTGGCCGGCAAGGTCGCGCTCATCACCGGCGCCGGCCGCGGCCAGGGCCGCAACCACGCCGTGCGCCTGGCCCGCGAGGGCGCCGACGTCATCGCCGTCGACGTCCCGGGGGCCTATGCCGAGATCGACTACCCGATGGCGACGGTCGAGGACCTGGCCGAGACCGCCCGGCTGGTCGAGGCCGAGGACCGGCGGGTGCTCCCGGTGACCGCCGACATCCGGAACGCGGACGCGCTGCGCGCCGCCGTCGACGAGGCCGTGGGGCAGTTCGGCCGGCTCGACGTCGTCGTCGCCAACGCCGCGGTGTGCAAGCTGCACGCCTGGCACGAGGTCACCCCGCAGGTGTGGTCCGAGGTCGTCGACACGACCCTGACCGGCACCTGGAACACGATCGCCGCGACCGCTCCGCACCTCATCGCCGTGGGCGGTGGGTCGATCGTCGCCGTCGGCTCGACGTCGGCACTCAAGGGCACGCCGTTCTTCGCGCCCTACACGGCGGCCAAGCACGGCGTCGTCGGCCTCGCCAAGGCGATGGCCAACGAACTGGCGCGCCACTCGATCCGGGTGAACACGGTCCACCCGGCGGGGGTGAGGACGGCGCTGACCGGCGGGCTCAAGCGGCTGGACGAACTGATCGGCACCGACCCGAGCCTGGGTCCGGTGTTCATGAACGCGCTGCCCACGCAGTGGGTCGAGCCGGACGACGTCAGCAGCGCGGTCGTGTACCTCGCCTCCGACGAGTCCCGTTACGTCACCGGCACCGAACTCAAGGTCGACGCCGGCAACACCAACCGCTGAGCCCCCGGGCGGGACGCGCCGCGTCAGCCGGAGCTGAAGCGGCGCACCCCGTCGACGGTCTCGGCGCGCAGCCGGCCGCGGACCTCGAGCAGGTCGAGGTGGGCGATCGTCTCCAGGACGGCGAGGACCTGGTTGACCGGGTCCAGCGTGTCCAGGGCCCGGCCCCGGCCGGTCCAGCGCAGCCGGGCGGCGACCTCCGCCCCCGTCGACGCGCCGGCCGAGACCGCGGCCGCGACGTCGTCCAGCCGGGTGCGGTGGTGGTCGAGGAGCTCGTCCACCCGCGCGTGCACGCTGTCGCTCACCGGACCGTGGGCCGGTAGCAGCCGCGCGTCCGGCATCGCCCGCACCGCGGCGAGGCTCTGCAGGTAGGCGCCGAGCGGCAGGTATCCGCCGGCGGCCTCGAAGCCGATGGACGGCGTGATGTGCGGCAGCACGTGGTCCCCGGCGAACAGCAGCCCCGCGGCGTCGTCGACGAAGACCATGTGTCCGGTCGTGTGTCCCGGCGTGGCCACCGCGCGCAGCGTCCGGTCGCCCACCCCGTGCAGCTCCTCGCCGTCCAGCCAGACGTCGGGCAGCTCCCACCACTGGGCCTGGGTGGCGGTCTCCTCGAGCAGGTCGGCCACTCGCGCGGCGAGGTCCGGGGCGCCGTTCCCGTCGAGCTGAACCTGCCAGCGACCCGTGTTGGGTCGTGTCGGGTCGGCCAGCAGGTCGAGCACGGCCCGCTCGCCGGCACCCAGGGAGATCGGTGCGCCGGTCTCCCGGCGCAGGGCCACCGCCTGCGTGTAGTGGTCGCGGTGGGCGTGGGTGACCAGCATCCGCCGGACGTCCCCGACGCCGGCCCCGAGCGCGGCCAGTGCCCGATCCAGCCGCGAGCGGGACGCCTCCAGCGCCCAGCCTCCGTCGACGAGCGTGAGCCCGTCGTCCTGCACCAGTGCGTACACGTTGACCGCGTGCAGCCCGTCCAGGGGCAGGGGGAGCGGGATGCGGTGGACCCCCTCCGCCACCTCCTCCACCAGGGGCTCGGACCAGTTGCCCCGCGTCGCGAGCGCCGTCACGCCGCCACCGCCGCCTGGCGGACCACGCCGGCGCCGGCGAGCTCGGCGATCCGGTCGGCGGTCATCCCCAGTTCGGTCAGCAGAGCCCGTGTGTGGGCCCCCGGTGGAGGTGTCGGCCTCGGCGCAGGTGCGGGGGTGCGGCTCAGCCGCGGTGCCGGTGCCGACTGCGGCGACCCGCTGGCGGCCGGCAGTGACCCGCGGGCCACCAGGTGCGGGTGGACGGCGGCCTCCTCGTGCGTCAGCACCGGTGCGAAGCAGACGTCGCGGCCGGCGAGCCGGTCCACCCACTCGTCCCGGGTCGCGGTGCCCACCACGGCCTGCACGCGCGACGCCATCTCCGGCCACCGGCTGCGGTCGTACTGGTCGACCGGTTCGGGGTCGATCCCGAGGCAGCGCAGCATCTCGTCGTGGAAGCGTGGCTCGACGGCGCCGAAGGCGACCCAGCGGTCGTCGGCGGTCCGGTAGCAGCGGTAGAAGTGGCTGCCGCCGTCGAGGGCGTTGGTGCCGCGCGGACCCCATCCGTCGCGCAGGCGCAGGAACCGGTCGACGCTCGCGGTGAGCAGCACGCCGTCGACGATCGCGGCGTCGACGACCTGGCCGCGGCCGGAGCGGGACCGTTCGGCGAGAGCGGCCAGCACCCCGATGACGGCGAGCATCGCGCCGCCGGGGTAGTCGCCGACCGTGCCGAGCGGGGCGACCGGCCCGGTGTCCCGCGTGCCGATGCCGTCCAGGGCGCCCGACACGGCGAGGTAGCCGATGTCGTGGCCCACCTCTCCGGCGAGCGGTCCGTCCTGCCCCCACCCGGTGAGTCGCGCGTAGACCAGCCTGGCGTTGCGCTCGCCGACCGTCGTCGGCCCGACTCCGAGCCGCTCGGCGACCCCCGGCCGGAAGCCCTCGAGCAGCACGTCGCTGCGCTCCGCCAGGGCGAGGACGACCTCGGCGCCCTCGGGCCGGCGCAGGTCCACGGCGATCCGGCGGCGGCTGCGACCGAGGTCGTCGCGACCGGTGAGGACGGCGTCGAGCGCGCTGTCCGTCGGGACGTCGACCGTCTCGCACCGGTCGACCCGGACGACGTCGGCGCCCAGATCGGCCAGGAGCATGGCGGCGAAGGGGACGGGGCCCAGTGCGGGCAGTTCGAGCACGCGCGTCCCGGCCAGCGGGCCGCCCTCGGTTCCGGTCAGTGGGACCGCCTCCTCATTTGACGACTATATGCAATCGGTCTCCCGACGTGTATAACGTTACCCGTCGATGTGATGGCCGCAACACCCGTTCACCATGCGGGGACGGCGCCTCGCTCGACGTCATGCGGCCAGTCCCGAACGCCGCGCCCTGACGGCCCCGGTGCGAGCAGGAGAAGCAGATGACCGCCATCCCCGTACACCTCGAGCAGTCCTACTGGCCGGCGGAGCCCAGCTCGGGTGTCCGCGACATCACCGTGGGGGACCTCCTCCGCGAGGCGGCGGCGGCCGCCCCCGACCGGCTGGCCCTGGTCGACGCCGTCCCCGATCCCGCTGCCCGCCGCGAGTGGACCTACTCCGGGCTGCTGACCGACGTCGAGCGCGTGGCACGCGCCCTGCTCGCCCGCTTCGAGCCCGGGGACCGGATCGCGATCTGGGCGCCGAACGCGGCCGAGTGGGTGGTGTTGCAGCAGGGGATCGCCATGGCCGGGATGGTCCTGGTGGCCATCAACCCGGCCTACCGGTCACACGAGCTGCAGTACGTGCTCGCCCAGTCCGGGGCCGTGGGGATGTTCCATGTGGACGAGTACCGCGGTGCCGACCTGGGGGCGATCACCACCGAGGTCCGTCCGCACACCCCCGCGCTGCGCGAGACCGTCTCCTTCACCGACTGGTCGACGTTCCTGGACTCCGGCGACCCGGGGCGGGAACTGCCGGCCGTGGCACCGCTGGACCCGGTGCAGATCCAGTACACGTCCGGAACGACCGGGTTCCCCAAGGGTGCGCTGCTGCACCACAAGGGCCTGGTGAACGAGGCGCACTTCGTCGCGCTCCGCGCCGGGATGGAGGACGGCGGCGTCTGCGTCAACGCCATGCCGATGTACCACATCGGGGGCGGAGCGGTGACGGAGTTCGGCACGCTGGCCGTGCACGGCACCTATGTGGTGATGCCCGGCTTCGACCCGGGCCTGACCCTCGAGCTGTTCGAGACCTACCGGGGGACGCACTCGCTCATGGTCCCGACGATGCTCATCGCGGTCCTCGAGCACCCCGACTGCGCCACCCGCGACCTGTCGAGCATCCAGACCATGATGTCCGGCGCGTCCGCGGTCCCCGAGACGCTCGTGCACCGCGTCATGGAGCGGCTGGGCTGCCGGTTCAGCATCCTGTTCGGGCAGACCGAGATGCACGGCGTGATCAGCCAGACCCGGCTCACGGACTCCCCGGCCGACCAGGCCGGCACGGTCGGGCAGCCGCTGCCCGAGCTCGAGGTGCGCATCGTCGACCCGGCGACGGGGGAGACACTGCCCATCGGCGAGCAGGGGGAGATCTGCTGCCGCGGCTACCAGACCATGCTGGCCTACTACGAGCTCCCCGAGGAGACTGCCGCGACGATCGACGCCGACGGCTGGCTGCACATGGGGGACCTCGGCACGATGGACGACCGGGGGTTCCTCCGGGTCACCGGCCGGCTGAAGGACATGATCATCCGGGGTGGCATCAACATCTACCCGCGGGAGATCGAGGACCTGCTGTTCACCCACCCGCAGGTCGCGGAGGTCGCCGTCATCGGGGTCCCGGACGAGCGGTGGGGTGAGCAGATCGCCGCGGTGGTGCGCCCGGCCGACCCGTCCTCCCCGTTGCTCGCCGAGGACCTGCGCGCCTGGTGCCGGGAGCGGATCGCCGCACACAAGGTCCCGGTGCACTGGTTCGTCACCCAGGCCTACCCGATGACCCCGTCGGGCAAGGTGCAGAAGTTCGTCCTCCGGGACCAGGTGGACGCCGGTGTGCTGACCCCGCTGTCCGCCGTGGAGCACGCCTGATCGACCCGAGCGGTCGACCTCCGGGGCCCGGGAGCCGAGTGGCTCCCGGGCCCCCTGGGCGTCAGCCGGCGGTCAGCCCGAGTAGTGCTCGTCGCGGTCGCCGAAGGACTCCCGGGTGCCGCGGCGCGCGCGCTCCTTGAGGAAGTTGAACTCGTCGGGCTCCAGGCGCAGGTTCGTGCCGAGGGTGTGGCCGACGTAGCCGCGGGCGAACTGCTGGGAGCCCCCCAGGCTGTCCAGCGCCATCTGCCACATCGCCTTGCCCGTGACCAGGGCGTCGCGCGGGTGCGCGGCGATCCGCCCGGCCCACTCCTCGACGGTCGCGGCGAGGGCCTCCTCGGGCACGGCCCGGTTCACCAGTCCCCACTCCGCGGCCTGGACGCCGTCGAACGTGTCCCCGAGCAGCAGCAGCTCGCGGGCCCGCTTCGGCCCGTACTTGAGGATCTGGGTGTTGAGGTGCCAGGTGTTGCCGGCCAACCCCAGCCGCTGCTCGGCGTGGCTGAACCGGGCGGTCTCGGTGGCGATCGCGAGGTCGACCAGCTCCACCAGGTACAGGCCCGCGCCGGTGCACGCGCCCTGTACCTGTGCGATGACCGGCTTCAGCGCGTAGTGGAAGGCCATGTAGCCGGCGCCGAGCCGGCGGTCGCGGAGCAGCCGGCTGCGCTGACTGGGGCGGCGCGGCTTCTCGCCCTCGGGGCCGGGCTCCAGCCCGTAGGAGCGGACGGCGTCGTCGTAGTCGTGACCGGCGCAGAAGCTCGGCCCCTCGCCGCGCAGGACGACGACCCGGACGTCGTCGTCGTCCTCGGCGGCGTGCAGCAGGTCGACCAGGTCGTCGAGGTCGTCGAACCGCAGCGCGTTGTGCTTCTCCGGACGGTCGAGGACCAGGTGGGCCACGGGGCCGTGTTTCTCCAGGCGGACGTTCTCCGGCACCGGGCACCTCTCAGGGGATCGGACGAGCAGACGAGGACACTTTACAGCTATCGACAGTCAGTTACCTAGAGCGTAGAGTCTCCCGTATGACCAACGAGGTGGTGTACCCGGCCGACGGCTACGACCTCTACTCCGAGGAGTTCCGCGCCGATCCGGAGACCCAGTACGCGGCCATGCGTGCCGGCTGCCCGGTCGCCCACACCGACAAGTGGGGCGGCTCCTACATGCTGGCGGGCTACGACGACGTCCGGGACACCGCGCGCGACGCCGAGCGCTTCACCTCCCGGGCCATCGAGGTGGCCGGGCCGTTGGAGTCGGCGGGCGGTCTGTACCTCCCGCCGCTGACCTCCGACCCGCCGGAGCACAAGGCGCACCGCGACGTGCTCATGCCCTACTTCATGCCCGCGCGGGTCGCCGAGATGGAGCCGATGATCCGCGCCGAGGCGCGCCGGCTGGTGGCGGCGCTGGCCGAGCGCGGCTCCGGCGACGTGATCGAGGACTACGCGCAGCCGCTCACCCTCACGGTGCTGACCTCCATCCTGGGCGTACCCCCGGGGGGACAGTTCCACGACTGGATGATCCGGATGATCCGGGTGGGCCCCACAGACCAGGCCGTCCGCGCCCAGGCGGTCCGCGAGATCATCGACTACCTCGCCGGCCTGCTCGAGCAGCGCGCGGCCGCCCCGACCGGCGGCACCGATCTGCTCAGCTACCTGACGACGGCGGAGATGGACGGCGAGCCGCTCAGCCGCAAGCACCGCATCGGGGCGGCGTTCCTCGTCCTCATCGCCGGCGCCGACACCACCTGGAGTGCCATCGGCTCGACGCTGTGGCACCTCGCGGGCAACCCGGCCGACCGCGAGCGGCTGGTCGCCGACCCGTCGCTGATCGACACCGCGGTCGAGGAGTTCCTCCGCTACTACGCGCCGGTGACCGTGGGCCGGCTGGCCACGGAGGACGTCGAGCTGCACGGCCGCTGCATCCACGCCGGTGAGCGGGTGGTGCTGCCCTTCGCCGCGGCCAACCGCGACCCCGCCGTCTTCACCGAGCCCGACGAGGTGCAGGTCGACCGGCGCCGCAACCGGCACCTGACGTTCGGTTCCGGCCCGCACCGCTGCCTGGGCTCCAACCTGGCCCGGCTGGAGGTCAAGGTCACCCTCGAGGAGTGGCTGCGCGTCATGCCCGCCTTCCGGCTGGCCGAGGGTGCCGAGGTGACCTGGAGTGGTGGACAGACCCGCGGGCCCGAGCACGTGCCCGTCGTCGTCGAGCGCGCGCAGCAGCCGGCCGGGGCCGTGGCGACGGCGGCCCGATGAGCGAGGCGCCCACGCCGCTGGCCGGCCTCCGGGTGGTCGAGCTCGCGCACTGGATGGCGGGGCCCGCCGCCTGCGGAGTGCTCGCCGACTGGGGTGCCGACGTGGTCAAGGTCGAGCCGCGCGGCGGTGAGCCCATGCGGCACATCTGGGGGGCCATGGGGGCCAACCCCGACGCACCGAACGGCGCCTTCACCTCGGCCAACCGGGGCAAGCGCTCGATCGAACTGGACGTCCGCTCCGACGCCGGCCGGGCCGCGCTCGAAGCCCTCCTGGAGAAGGCCGACGTCCTGGTCACCAACCTCCGTCCGGCCGCGCTGCGCCGGCTCGGGCTGGCGCCCGACGTCGTCGCCGAGCGCTTCCCGCGCCTCGTGTACTGCTCGCTCACCGCCTACGGCTGGGGCGGTCCCGACGAGGAGCGGGCCGGCTACGACCTCGCCTCGTTCTTCGGTCGCACCGGCATCGCGCACGAGATCACCACCCAGGGTCAGCCGCCGGCCCCGCTCATGCAGGGGCTGGGGGACACCTTCGCCGCCATGACGTCGGTGGCCGGCGTCCTCGCCGCGTTGCACGAGCGGGAGCGGACCGGCCGCGGCCGGTTCGTCGAGGCCTCGCTGCTGCGCACCGGAATGTGGGCCCTGGCCGGGGAGCTCGGGGTGCAGGCGATGGGCGGACGGCCCCGGCCGCCCTACCCGCGCGAGGTCTGCCCGACGCCGCTGTACAACTCCTACCGGACGGCGGACGACCGGTGGTTCTACCTGGTCGGCGTCCAGGCCGGACGCCACCTGCCCCGCGTCCTCGCGGCGATCGGTCGCACCGACCTGCTGGAGGACGAGCGGTTCGCCACGGCGCGGGCGATCTCGAAGAACCGGCGGGAGTTCATCCCCGTCCTCGACGCGGCCTTCGCCGGGCACCCGCTCGCGCACTGGGCCGAGGTCTTCGACGAGCACGACGTGTGGTGGGCGCCGGTGCAGACCCCCGCCGAGGTGGTGGTGGACCCGCAGGCCCGCGCGATGGGCGCCTGGATCCGCATCGAAGGCGCCGAGATCGAGGGCCGCCCGGTGGAGAGCGTCGACGCGCCCGTGCGCTTCGGGAGCACGAGCCGCGACGTGGTCCCGGGACCGCCGCGCGCGGGCCAGCACACGGCCGAGGTGCTCGCCGAGCTCGGTCTCGACGAGGCGGCCATCGCCGAGCTGACGGCCGCGGAGAGCTGACCCGGGTCAGCCGGCGATGACACCGTCCGCGGTGTTGATCTCCTGCCACCGTGCGTGCACGGCCTCCGACCACTGTGCGCGCAGGGCCGCGAGCCGGTCGGCGACGCGGCGGCCGATCCAGTCCGGGAGCAGCTCGGCGGGGAGCTGGGGGTCGCTGAACGGCGCCCGCTGCCACTCGCCGACCACGCGGATGTGCGTGAAGAGCATCGGGTCACCCGGTTCGGGGTCGAGGGCGTCCACCGCCTCGAGCACCCCCTCGTACCGGGCCGCGAGCTCGTCGAGGTCCCAGGCGCGCGCCACGATGTCGGCGTCGTCGAGGCCGATCGACCCCGACGGGCCGACGAAGGACAGGGTCTGCCCGGCGAGGTCCAGCTCGTCGATCAGCCGGGCCGCCTCCTCCTGGCGCTCCGGGTGCGGACTGACCCAGACGCCCGGTGTCGGGTTGCCGAAGCCGGCCCACGTCAGGCCGGCGTAGAGCCGCTTGCGCGCCGTCCGGTGGGTGTGCGGGATGGTCACGAGGAGGACCAGCCAGCGCCCGTCCCAGCCGGAGTCGCGGGCGCTCATGCCCGTCACCCGGGTGGCGCCCTCGGCGATCAGCTGCTTGCCCTGGTCGGTCAGCGACCAGCGCACCTCGCGGCCGTGCCGCTCGCCGCTGATCCAGCCGGCGGCCGCCCCCCGGGCGATCGCCTGGCGGGCGGTCTGCTCCTCGATGCCCAGGCCCTTGAGCACGTAGAGCAGGGCCGAGGTCCACACCGGCCGGTCCTCGGGCCACACGAGCTCGCCCAGCACGGTCAGCAGCACCGATCGGGCGCTGCCGAGGCCCAGCTCGCCGCCGGCACCGGCCGGGACATCCGTCTCGACGGCGCTCACGCCCCACCCCGTTCCTGGTCCGGCCGCGTCCGGCTCCCGCGTACCCCGCGGCACCCTAACCCGGACCCGGCGGGAGCCTCCCGAGGTCCGGGGCGGGCTCACCCGGCCGGAGTGGTCGCGCGCTCGTCGGTGGTCGCCCCGCCGCGGTCCAGCCACTCCCGGCGGACCTCCCGGCGCAGCACCTTGCCGCTGGCGTTGAGCGGCAGCGGATCGCGGCGGACCCACCAGGCGCCGGGCACCTCGAAGCGGGCCAGCCGGGTACGGGCGTGGGTGGCCAGTTCGTCGGTGCTCACGGCGGAACCCGGGCGGAGGACGACCGCGGCGCCGACGTCCTCGCCGAGGTCGGCGTGCGGCAGCGCGACGACTGCCACCTCGAGCACGTCGGGGTGGGTGAGCAGGACTTCCTCGACGTGCACGCAGGCGACGTTCTCCCCGCCCCGGATGACGATGTCCTTGGACCGGCCCGTGACGTAGAGCCAGCCCTCGTCGTCGAGCCGGCCCCGGTCGCCGGTGGGGATCCAGCCGTCCGCGTCGGCGATGCCGCCCGGTTCGCCGAGATAGCCGCCGGTGGACGTCGGCGTCCGGGCCTGGATCTCCCCGACTCCCTCGGCGTCGGGGTCGGCGATCCGCAGCTCGACCACGGGCAGGGCGCGGCCGACGCACCCCGGGCGGTCGGCGACGTCCCGGCCCGAGCCGGCGGCGAGCACGCCCCCGGCCTCGGTGAGCCCGTAGAGGCTGCCCACCCGGTTCCTCGCCCGCATGCCGGGGAAGGCCGCGGCGACGCGCTCGCGCAGCTCGGGGGAGACGGCGGAGCCGCCCATGGGCACCGAAGTGACGCTGGAGACGTCGCGGACGGCGAGGTCGGGGTGGTCCAGCACCCGGCTGACCATGGTCGGGATCGACCCCCACACCCGAACCCGCTCAGCCTCGATCAGCCGGAGCACCTCGGCCGGGTCGTACCTCCCCTCCAGGAAGACCAGAGAACCGCCGGAGAGCAGCGTGGTGCAGCTGACCTGGATCCCGGCAAGGTGGAACAGCGGGACCGACAGCATGCTCACCGTGCCGGGGTGGGCGTCCGGCAGCTCGTCGGGCAGTCGGCCGGTGAGCAGCAGCAGGTTCTGGATGTTCGCGACGACGGCGCGGTGCGACATCAGCACGCCCTTGGGTGCACCGGTCGTTCCGGAGCTGAACATGATGAGCGCCGGCGCGTCCTCGTCGGCCGGCGCGAGGACCAGCTCGGCGGGTTCGTCCACCCGGTCGACGACGGCCCGCAGCTCCGGGAAGGTCAGCGCCTGCTGCCGTACCGCCCGATCGGTGAGCACGAGCACCGGGTCGGCCAGCTCCAGGGCGCCGGCGAGCTCCTCGTCGCTCCACCAGGCGTTGCCGAGGACGGCGGTGGCCCCGAGGGTCTGCAGCGCCCAGAACCCGACCATCCACTCGATGGAGTTGAACCCGACGACGGCCACCCGGTCGCCGGGCCGCACGCCGCGCTCGCGGAGCAGCGCGGCCACCCGGGCCACCGCCTGCTCCGTCCGAGCCGAGGTCAGCCGGCGCTCGCCCTGCACCAGCAGCTCGCGGTCGGCCCAGCGTCGAGCGGTGAGCAGGAACTCCGCCATGGAGCGTGGGCGCCGGGCGTACACGCGGACCGGGTGGCCGTCGACCTCGCCGTCGACGACCTCCCGGCCCCACGGCGGGGCGGTCCGGACGGGGGACTCAGTCATCGAGGAGCACCGCCGTCTCGGGACAGTTCTCGGCGGCCAGTTCGGCGGCCTCCTCCCGGCCGGGCGGCACGGTGCCGTCGCCGACCGCGCTGGCGAAGCCGGAGTCGTCGAGCTGGAAGAGGTCCGGTGCCAGCGCGTAGCACCGGTTGTGGCCCTGGCACAGGGCCGGGTCGACGCGGACCTTCACGACGTCTCCTCGGGTTCGGTGGACGGCGGCGCGAAACGCGCGGGGCGCTTCTCCTTCAGGGCGGCGACGCCCTCGGCGTAGTCGGGGGTGCGCATGTGCTCGCCGATCAGCCGCTTGCTGGTCTCGATGGCGGCCGCCGGGTCGGCGTGCAGCAGGTCGCCCCACAGCTGGCGCTTGGTCGTGGTCACCGCGGCGGGAGAGGCCGCGGCGAGGGTGCGGGCGTACTCGGTGACGACTGCCGCGAACTCCCCTCGGGGGAGCACCCGGTTGAAGAACCCCCAGTCCCGCATCTCCGCGGCGCGGATGACCCGGCCGGTGTAGAGGACGTCGGCGGCGTGGGTGACGCCGATCAGGCGGGGGAGGATCCAGGCCAGTCCGTACTCGGCGGGCAGACCGATGCGCGGTGCCACGGTGGTGACCTTGGCGTCCTCGACGGCGAAGCGCAGGTCGCAGAACGCGGCCAGGGCGACAGCGATCCCGGCGCAGGCGCCGTTGACCGCCGCGATCAGGGGCGTGCGCAGACCGAGCTGCCAGACCATGTCGGCGTCGAACTCCCGACGGACGCCGTACCCGGGGCGCGCCGCGTCGGCGGAGAGCGCAGGGTCGTACTCCGTCGCGCCGACGTAGGAGTCCAGCGCCTTGAAGTCAGCCCCGGCGCAGAACACGTCGCCGGCACCGGTCAGCACGATGACCCGGACGGCGGGGTCGTCGTCCAGCCGCTGGCAGATCCAGCGGTACTCGTCGTGCATCCGCCCGGTCCACGAGTTGCCCCGCCCGGGCCGGTCCAGCGTGAGCGTGGCGACGCCGTGGGGGTCGACCTCGTACCGGGTGACCTTGAGGTCCACCGCACCTCCTCGCCGACCGCGCGTCACCCGCTGTGACGCCTCCGGTCGTGGTGTCCTCACTCTATACAACGAAGGAAACTGAATGCCATAGTCTGTCGAGTGATTTTGCGAACCGGTGGCCTGCAGGAGGAATCGATGAGTGGTCCGAGCACGACGATCGGCGGTCGGGCCACGGAGGCGCCCGCCACGTTCGGGGTGGTCGATCCCGCCACGGGCGCGGTCTTCGCCGACGCCCCCGACTGCACCCGCGAGCAGCTCGACACCGCGCTCGCAGCGGCGACGGCCGCCGGCCGCGCCTGGCGGGCCGACGAGGCCGCCCGGGTCTCCGCCCTCTACGCGATGGCCGAGGCGATCGACGCGCACGCCGGCGAGCTGGCCGCGCTGCTCACCGCCGAGCAGGGGAAACCCCTCTCCGCGGCGGGCATCGAGGTCAGCGAGACGTCCCGCTGGCTGCGCGCGGCGGCCGCCCTCGAGCTGGGCGAGGAGACGATCCTCGACGACGGCCGGAGGACGGCGCGGCTGCGCCGCCGGGCGATCGGCGTCGTCGCGGCCATCACGCCGTGGAACTACCCGCTGCTGCTGGCCGGCTGGAAGCTCGGCCCGGCGCTCCGGGCGGGCAACACCGTCGTGCTCAAGCCCTCGCCCTACACGCCGCTGGCCACCTTGCGACTCGGCGAGGTCGTCAACGAGGTGCTGCCCCCGGGCGTGGTGAGCGTGGTCAGCGGCGGGGACGCCCTCGGCGCGTGGATGACCGGCCACCCGGCGGTCGGCAAGATCAGCTTCACCGGGTCCGTGGCCACCGGCAAGGCCGTCATGGCCGCCGCCGCGCCGGACCTCAAGCGCGTCACCCTCGAACTGGGCGGCAACGACGCGGCGATCGTGCTCGACGACGCCGACCCGGCGGCGATCGGCAAGGGTCTCTTCTGGGGGGCCTTCATCAACAACGGGCAGATCTGCGCCGGGGTGAAGCGGGTCTTCGTGCCCGAGTCGCTGCGCGACGCCGTCGTCGACGTCCTCGCCGAGCGCGCCCGCCGGGTGCGGGTCGGCCCCGGGACGCTGCCGGGCGTGCACCTCGGGCCGATCCAGAACCGCGTGCAGTACGACCGGGTCCGCGGGCTCGTCGCCGACGCGCTGGCCGACGGCGCCACCGCGGCGACCGGCGGAGCTCCACTGGAGGGGCCGGGCTACTTCTTCGCCCCCACCATCCTCACCGGCGTGCGCGAGGGCATGCGCGTGGTCGACGAGGAGCAGTTCGGCCCGGTGCTGCCGGTGCTGACCTACCGGACGGTGGACGAGGCGGTCGAGCGGGCCAACGCCACCCGCTTCGGTCTGTCCGGTTCGGTGTGGGGCCCCGACCTCGACCGGGCGACGGACGTCGCGGCGCGGCTCGACTGCGGCACGGCCTTCGTGAACGACCACCTCGCCCTGGACCCCGCGCTGCCCTTCGGTGGCTCGAAGGACAGCGGCCTGGGTGTGGAGAACGGCCCGTGGGGGCTGGAGGAGTTCACCCAGCTCCAGGTCGTCCACCGGCCGGCCGCCTGAGCGGGACGGAGACGAGAGATGGACTTCGGCCTCGACGAGGACCAGCGGGCGATCCGGGACACCGTCCGGAGGTTCGCCCGAGCCGAGCTGGCGGACGGCTACCTGGCGCGCGCCAAGCAGAACGCCTTCCCGTGGGAGGAGCACCGGCGGATCGCCGACCTCGGCGTCTTCGGCCTGCTCGCCGGCCCCGGGCACAACCCGCTCGACCGCGAGGACTTCGTCGCCGCCGGACTGGCGGTGGAGGAGCTCGCCTACGCCGACTTCAACCTCGGCAACGCGGCGATCCCGGTGATGCTCATGAGCTCGCTCATCGCGGCCCACGGTTCGCCGCGGGTTCGCGGCGAGTGGCTGGACCCCCTGGTGCGAGGGGAGGTGTACGTCGCGTTCGGGCTCACCGAGCCGGCCACCGGGTCCGACGCGACGGCCGTCACCACCACGGCGGTCGCCGACGGCGACGGCTACGTGCTGACCGGCGAGAAGACGTCGGTCACGATGCTCGCACACGCGCAGGCGATGATCATCGCTGCACGGACGGTGCGGGACGGCGCCCCGGTCGGGGTGTCCACCTTCCTCCTGCCCCTCGACGCCGCCGGTCTGGGGAAGTCCGACATCCCCGACACCGGGTGGAAGCCGATGGGCCGCGGAGTGCTGCACCTGGACGGCGTCCGGCTCCCGGCCGACGCGCTGCTCGGGCCGGAGGGGTCGGCGTTCCGCAACGTGCTCGGCGGCTTCGACTTCACCCGGCCGCTGCTGGCCCTCACCGGCATCGGGTGCGCGCAGGCGACCCTCGACCTCACCGCCGACTACGTGCGGCAGCGCGAGGCGTTCGGGTCACCGCTGTCCCGCTTCGAGGGCGTGTCGTTCCCCCTCGCCGAGCACCTGACCACGCTCGAGGCCGCCCGGCTGCTGTGCTACTCGGCGCTCTGGAGGCGCACCGTGGGGGAGCGGCACACCGCCGAGGCCGCGATGACCAAGTGGTACGGCCCCGCGATGGCCAGCCGTGCGGTCAAGGACTGCCTCCTGCTGCACGGGAACTATGGCTACTCCGAGGAGTACTCGCTCGAGCAGCGGCTGCGTGACGTGATGGCGGTGGAGATCGCCGACGGCACCGCGCAGATCCAGAAGATCATCATCGCCCGGGAGCGGTACGGGCCGGACTTCCTGCCCTACGACCGGCGTCGCTGACCAGGTGGACCCCGGCCCGGCCGGGCCCGGGTCCACCGTCCGGCTCAGGCGGAGGCGGTCGCGCCGATGCCGGCGGGGTCGTCGCTGCTGTGGCCGGGGAACAGGGGCTGGTCGGGG